>JAZFZJ010000164.1:0-12321 GCA_036443915.1 Nitrospirales bacterium | reverse complement strand
ATCTTCTACATGGGGAAAGGTTCGGGTTTATATCCGGCAACGCCTTCGGACTCGAACCTACGTCCAGACTATGGGCAAAAGGATGGTTGGCAGGGAAAATCCTGGTGGCCGTCAATCAAATGCATGATAAGGTTCGAGTATGGTACAAACACCGAAGGTCTGATCAACAATCTGTTTTCTTGATGATTTCACAGATTCTAATCCACAAAATGGAGATGAAGGACAACGCCATTTTTACTATACGAAAGATGTACCAATTATTATTTTGAGGAATAGGAACATGCTTCCAAAGATCCATTGGGTACTTGGCACGAATGTCATCTCACTTATTCTTTTTTGGGGTGTCATCCCAGCACTAGGAGAACCCTCTCCCTCATCCACGAAACTGAAACTTGTGGTCCAGATTACGGTTGACCAACTACGTGGTGATACGCTCACTCGATTCGGAGATCGCTTTGAGTCCGGTGGATTCCGTTATCTGTTGGGAAAAGGCATACATTTCACCAATGCCCAATACAAGCATGCGAACACCGAAACCGCCCCGGGTCACGCCACGTTAGTCACCGGGGCTTATCCATCCCGGCACGGCATTATTGCGAATGATTGGATTGATCAACAGACCGGAGCCTTCGTCTACAACACAGAGGATACCCGTCATCACATCATTGGAAGCCAACCAAAACCGCATCAAGGTGTTTCTCCTCGAAACCTCTTGTCGACGACGATCGGCGATGAACTGGTCGTGCATACGGGTAGTCGATCACGCGTGTTTAGTATCTCAGCAAAAGACCGTGGCGCGATTCTTCCTGGCGGTCACACCGGGAAAGCCTTCTGGTATTCCAAACGCAATGGGGCCTTTGTTTCGAGCACCTATTACTACGAAGACTATCCCGATTGGGTTAAGCAATGGAACGACCAACACCTGGCTAGCCAGTATAAAGGCCGGAGCTGGAAACTTTTGCAAGACCGTTCAACGTATATCGCGAGAAATCTGGATGATCGGCCGTATGAAGCTGATTTCGATGCGCTGGGTCGAACGTTCCCCCATGCTTTGGGAGATGGCAGCTCAAAATATTTTTTTGTGGTTGTTGGTCTCACCCCAATGGTTGACGAACTGTCACTGAATTTTGCCAAAACCCTGATACACAACGAGAAAGTCGGGCAGGGAAATACTCCTGACTATTTGGCCATAAGCTTTTCTTCTCCCGATTATGCGGGACATCTGTTTGGAGCCTCCAGTTTGGAATATGAAGACGCGGTGTTGCGAGTAGATCACCTGTTGGGAGACTTGTTTCACTTCATTAATGACCATATAGGGCTGGACAAGACCTTGATCGTGCTCTCTGCCGATCACGGAGGGCCGGAAGCCCCGGAATACATGGCGAGTCTTGGGATGGATGCCGGTCGTCATCCACTTGATTGGTTTCGACGGCATAATCCGTTGAAGGAACCGTTAAAGAAACGCTTTGGCCGAGATGATCTGATAAGTGGCCACAGCCATCCGTACCTGTATCTCAATACGGCAGCCGTTCAGGAAACCGGGTTGTCCTTATCAGCAGTCGAACGATTCATCGCCCAGGAAGTGATGAAGTTGCCAGGCCTTGCCTACGCGTTGACGCGCAGTGATCTTGTAGGAGGCCGTGTGGCGGACGCTCCCATCCCAAACATGATTCGGCGCAGCTTTCATCCCACCCGCTCAGGGCACATTCATGTGGTCCAGAAGCAATATTGGATGTTGCATTCAACGGAGGAAGCAGAGAAGTTGGGAGTAAAGAGTGTGGCTGCGATCCATGGGTCCCCGTGGACCTATGACACCTATGTTCCCATTCTGTTTGCGGGACCAGGTATTCCCCAGCAAACGGTGACCCACTTGGTGGGGCCAGAGGATATCGCACCCACACTTGCTGTCTATCTCGGCATCAAACCGCCTTCAGGTTCAATCGGACAACCACTAACAGAGGTTTTACATTTATCTGATTAAGTTGCCATTCGTACACCCTAGGTTGAGTAGGGGTTACACAGCTTAGGAGGAACAAGACCCTCCTACAAAAATATTTTGTTGGTACAAACGATTCGTGTATTTCTCCCTGGAGGAACCCGTCTTAAAGAGCCCTCCTCATTTTTTGCACAACCTATAGTGATTCCAAATAATTTCCGTCTCGAAGTTTCGCCCCTACCTGTTCACGCTTTACTCATCCCTCCGATGCCTGCAGGGTGGCCATAGGAGAGGGGCTTTCCATAAGGGCGGGCCTTGTTTGAGCGTAGCGAGTTGGCCCGCCCCACTTTAGCCAAGCCCCTGCTCCATGTAATAGGGCCAGACTGGGCATCAATGGTTTTGGGTCCTTTTCCCGTAAGAAAAGGACCTCGGCCACCGGGTCGAAACCCGGTATAGTGATTTTTATACCCTAGATCCAAAAGGGCACCCTCCCTTGCTTCCCAGGGAATACAGTTGGAAGTTATTTGAATTGACTATATCGTTTCAACACTCCATGCCCAAGTTCTCGCTTGTAAATTTCCTATCTAATCCTTCATACTGTGCACCTTTGAAAATTTTGTCTCAAATTTCTAGACATATTCTTCAGAACGCTGATTCCTATTTACCCTAATCTTTGAAAAGGAGCTCCGCATGCTCGAAGACAGCCACCACTATTTCCAAAAAGCTTCAGACGTTCTGGATCTGTCCAAGAATCTCCGAGAGATTCTTTTGACACCCATTCGGGTTGTCAAAGTCGAAATCGTCACCGAAGGTGATAAGGGAGATCTTCAACATCACATGGGTTACCGCGTCCAACACAATAAGGCCCGCGGCCCATTCAAGGGGGGATTACGCTATCACCCGACAATGGACGAAGACCATGCCACGGCCCTGGCTAACCTCATGACATGGAAGACAGCGGTCGTAGACGTGCCGTTTGGTGGAGCAAAAGGCGGCATCAATTGCGATCCTGCCCAACTGAGTGAACGGGAGCTGGCCAGTGTCACCCGGCGATTTGTGGAACAAGTTCAGGACGTCATTGGTCCAACCATCGACATTCCCGCCCCCGACGTCAATACGAATGCGAAAGTCATGGGCTGGATTATGGATGAGTATTCAAAATACCAGGGGTTCTCCCCGGCCGTGGTGACCGGAAAACCATTGGAACTCTTTGGTTCTCCTGGGCGGGAAGAGGCCACAGGCCGTGGATGCCTCTACGTGCTCGAGGAAGCCCTCAAGGAACAAGGCAAAACCTTTTCTGACATCACGGTAGCCGTCCAGGGATTCGGCAACGTGGGCAGTCATGTGGCACGCCTCATCGCAGAACGAGGTGGAAAGATTGTGGCGGTGGCTGATCACGGTGGTGGGATCTCCAATAAGAAGGGACTGAACATTCCTAAGCTCATCGCCTATGTGAAGAAAAATAAAAGTCGATCGGTTAAAGGATTCCCCCAAGCCGAACCTTTTGAAGGATCCGAGGTGATGACCTGGGATGCGGATGTGTTGATCCCCGCGGCTCTTGAAAGTGTCATCACTAAACGAAACGCGAAGGATGTGCGTGCAACAATCATCGTCGAGGGCGCGAATGCTCCCACCACACCCGAGGCTAACGAGATTCTGTACAAGAAAGGCGTTTTGGTCATCCCAGATATTTTAGCCAACGCTGGCGGGGTCACCGTGAGCTATTTCGAGTGGGCGCAGAATATCCAGCAGTTTCGTTGGGAATTGGATCGGGTGACGGAGGAGCTCTCAAAAACGATGCGGAAGGCCTATGCAGCGGTTCGGGATGTGGCGGTTACACGGAAAATAGATTTCCGGACTGCGGCCTATGTATTGGCCATCACAAGAGTCGGTAAGGCAGCCGTTTCCCGCTACCACAGTATCAAGGGAGTCAAATTCTAAAGGGGCCCATACTCGAAAATGGTTCTTTCCTTTTGAAAAAACATCAGAAGGTTTCTCCCCCCCCCCTTTCCTGCAAAGAATCCAAAAGGGTACACTGCCGAAACACTTCAAGCATTACAAAGTAGATAATTATGTCAGATTCCTATCGATACGGAGACTATCAACGCGAATTGGGTCATGGCTTCGATGAGCTCAATTTCAACGCGCTGAATCCCAAATTAGAATGGGATTCACAGGGGAATCTGATTCCCTATCAACCGCCTCGGGTATACCTCACGCCTGGAGAGGTCTTCAAACTTCTACAGCCCTATGTTTCCGTACGGTTCATGGAACAGGTCAAATCGGTCATCCCCTTGGGCCTATACCTGGCCTTATTCCAGATCTTGATCTTACGCCAACTGGTCGAGAACTCCTGGGCTATCATCGGTGGCTTGTTTGCCGTGATCGTTGGCCTGATGTTTTTCATGGAAGGTCTCAAGCTTGGCCTGATGCCTTTCGGGACGATCATCGGCAAGCGCTTGCCAGAAAAATCACCCTTACCCTTGGTGTTGGTCATCACTCTTCTGCTCGGAATCGGGGTCACCTTTGCCGAGCCCGCCATCGGCGCATTGAAGGTTGCCGGTCAGAATGTCGCAGCCGAGCGTGCGCCCTATCTTTATGTCTTGCTTAATGACTGGTCGGAAGCTCTTGTCCTGGTGATAGGATTCAGTGTGGGCCTGGCCGCTGTCATGGGAACCTTGCGGTTCTTATATGGCTGGAGTCTCAAACCCTTTATCTATGGATCTCTAGCGCCGGTGCTCACATTGACAGTATACGGGGCATCCGATCCGAACCTGGCCAACATACTGGGATTGGCCTGGGATGCCGGCGCCGTGACAACGGGGCCGGTCACTGTGCCTTTGGTTTTGTCGTTAGGTATCGGTATCGCAGCAGCCGCTGGGAAAGGGGATGCAGGGTTGTCCGGTTTTGGAATTGTGACCCTGGCCTCTCTTTTTCCCATCATCGGTGTCCTCATACTGGCTTTTTACATCGCATCCACCATCACCCCAACAGAAATTATTGCCGCTGCCAATCACAGTTCCGCCGCTGTTCAAGCCGCGGTGCTTCCTTGGTATGAACGCAGTCCTGGTTTGGAGATTGTCCTAGGGGTTCGCGCGATCCTCCCACTGGTCCTGTTTCTGTTCGTGGTACTCAGGCTGATTCTCAAAGAGACGCTCCAGAACATGGGCGAGATTGTGTATGGGATTGGTCTCACAATCATCGGCATGTGTATCTTTAATCTGGGACTGACCTACGGACTTTCACAATTAGGAGGGAACGTGGGTAGCCTCGTTCCTGCCGCGTTCATGCCACTTTCAAGCGTGCCGATCTCCCCCATTTATGTCTATTCGGTCGGTCTGATCCTTTCACTGGCATTTGCCTGGGGGCTTGGCTTTGGCGCGACAGTTGCCGAACCGGCGCTGAACGCTTTAGGCGCAACTACCGAAAATCTCACCAATGGGGTATTTAAGAAAAAGACCTTGATTATCGCAGTCTCACTTGGTGTTGCCATTGGAATTGCCACAGGTTTGGTCAAGCTGATATTCAATCTTCCGTTGGTATGGTTGATCCTGGGCGGTTACCTACTGGCATTCGTGCTCACCATTTTTTCCAGTGAAGCGTTCGTTAACGTAGCCTGGGACAGCGCCGGTGTCACCACCGGACCAATTACAGTCCCTTTGGTCTTGGCTATGGGTTTGGGATTCGGTCAGGCCACCAACGCCGTGGAAGGCTTTGGCATTCTTTCCATGGCCTCTATCGGTCCCATTCTGACCGTATTGATAACCGGTCTTTGGGCAGACCACAAAGCCAATACACAGGCTCGTGCGGCCACTCAAGCCAGAGCTGTATCACAGGTACAGGAGGTGCAAGCGGTATTATGAGTGCAAACATTACGTATCTCACGGATGTAGCCATGATTACCTGCGTTGTGCAAGCTGGAGATGCAGATGTAATTATCAAAGCCGCGCGAGAGGCGGGAGCAACCGGGGCATTGGTCTACCACGGCCGAGGAATAGGCATTCGCGAACGATTAGGCCTACTAGGAATTGCAGTGGATGCGGAAAGGGATGTCATCAGCATCTTGGTGTCTTCCGACCAACGCGAGATCGTGGCTAACAACATTTATAAGGCCGGCCATTTTGATACTCCAGCCAGAGGGTTCCTGTACATCACGCCCCTAGAAAAGGTCGCAACCTATATTCCAGAGACCGTGAAGAAACAGTTGCAGAATAAGGCGTAGGCACAGGAAGAGTCATGAACCACGGACAAGAATCCGACCATTCCATACCCTTTGAAACCAGTCAAATCATTACCTGTGTTCTGCCCGACGACGGCACGGACAGAGTGTTGCTCCGGACTTTGCACGAGGAAAAGGGCATCGTTCGTGCTAACAGTGTTGCCTGCCGTGGCATTGCTATCCTTCGGGAAGCTCTGACCAAAAAAGGCCATCTGCCGAAATCAGCTTTAGTGAGGATGGTGAACATCGTTGTCTCAGTTTCAGAAGCCGAGGCCATATTCGAGTACATTTACGAAAAAGCGCGGATCGGTCGGCCAGGTGGTGGTACGATGTTTTTGAGCAAACCTGTCTTCTCTACGCCTTTCTCTCTTCCCGAAAATCTTTAATAAGAAACCCACTAAAACCGCATACAGAGCCAAGGGTCACAACCCAAAGGCATCTTGCTTCTTCCTTTTCGGGAAATGAACACGCGAGCTGTGGCCAATACACCCATTCCACGCCATCAAACAGATCCTTCACCAAGCTTGGTCTCCATCGAAAAAGGAATTATCCTTGGTCTTCCATTATAGATTTTTTCACTGTCAGGCAGATCGATCATTTTTTGCGTTTCGCCCCAACCCAACCTTGCAAAAGTGGATCAGGGTTTACACACCTTCCCACCTTGGAGGCAAAAAGTCTATTGGGGAGACAGCGGTGGAAAATTTTGTCATATCATTCACGAAAGGCCGGATCTACTCCCCCTCCGATTTATTGTTCAAGCGATATTAAAAAGAGAGACCAATTGAGGGAAATGGATACTTGTCCCCTCTAAAGAAACTCAATTGAAAGGTCAGCGTTCATGCAGAGAGGGGAAGAGAGTGACCTCGTTGAACGTTTTGATAAAAATGATGTGTGAGGCTCACTCATGCAATTACAGCCTCTTACCGAGAAAGTAGAAACATTTTGGGAGACTGGGGTTCTTCAGCTTAGGCCAATTTCTACATCTTCCGTAGACGGGCAATTAAGAAAGATGGCAAAAAGTCATACATCCTTCACGATTAAGAAGCTGGCCGTGGGGTGCATTCCACATGCTATCTCTGTCTCCCTATTTCTCCTCATCGCTGAGGGGTCTCGTTTTCTGTCTGAAATGTTTCCTCTTTTGTTTATTGGCCTAGGTATTTTCTTTCTCTATTTGGTGGGATGGCGAGCAACCTTTAATGAAAGAAGTGAAAAGTCTTTGAAGTATTCCTACGGACAAGACGATCTCGCCATGGAATGTAGTTGTGTGTTTGCCCTTTTCATCATGTTTGGGCTCTTCTTTCGAGACTTGCACCATAATTTTCCAGATTTTTTTATAGTTGGAGATGAAGCAACCTACCTGAATTGGCTGATCTTCACGCTGGAGAATATTTTTGAATCCCTTTTGGACGTGCTAGGTCTCTACGAGATAAGTTTTTCTGGAATTCAACCGACTGACAATTGGGCCAAATCGACCACGTTAGTATTTCGCCTCACCGTGAATGTCATCGTCATCGTTCTTATTGCAAGAAACTGGAGAAATTTCTGGACCTATTGGCAGCTGAACAAGAAAAGGAGAATGTCACGTTTCAAATATTTTTTGTAGGAATGCCTTCCTAGGGTTCATGAAGAAATTGTTGGTCATTTAAAGTTCCACGCGCAAATTCTGCGCCTGGACATGTAATGGTATCGTCAAATAAAGCAGCCTTTTATGCTGGTAAGACATGGAGTGTGTCCTTCATATCCGTGACCAATGGATTGAGATTCACGCGATTAGTCTCTTCACAGTCGGATCCTGATGAAGGTGACAATTCCCTGATCAACTTGACAATGTTGCCTCGGTCCTTTAAAGAATTGGGAGTCTGGCTCTTTCAAGTGCTGTTGAATAATTCGAAATTCTTTCAATGCCAATTGGCTTTGCTCTATTCCAGGGATAACCAATGGCACGGGAGAATGTTCAAAAAGGCCCGTCCAGCAAGACCGAGAACGCCGCTAGCGGACCCTGCGCCTTCGCGAGGGCATGCTTTTTCAACATTCCCTTTCAAGAAACCAAAGGATAAGGGAGCATGAAACACTTTTTATGGTTACTAGTCGGACTACCCATGTTATCTGGCTGTGCCACCATTCTTAATGATGATCTGCAACGTATTACCATATACTCTGATATACGAGGGGCGGAGGTGGGCGTGTATGGGAAGGTGTATTTATTGCCCGTGGAAGTCCAGATTCCTCGCAATGACGGTAACCAAATTTTTACCTTTAAGGCCCCGGATGGGCGGGTAGAATGGATCTATATGCTCCAAGCAGGGAATAAGGAAGCCCAGCTAAGTGGGTCAATGGGGCCCTTCGCCATTTTTACCTTCCCGCTGGATGTATTCACGGATCGGACACAAGGCCTGACTCCTGACCGAGGGGACGGACGACTCTGGGTTGCTGTCGATGAATTGCATTACCGGTTCAATCCTAAGCCGGTGGTCGAGATTTCATCAGCAGAGCAGAGATAAGACCGCATGACTGGGGAAAAAACGAACGATTTTCTACCCGAGCTACCACAGTCAAGAGTCCCAACCCTCTCCTAATCATCTAGCAACGATCCTACGCGGCTCATCACAAACCATTGAATTCATTCTTGGTCGAATACGGGCTGAGAAGAATTTCTGCTCAGGTCGTGTTAAAAAACCTGTTTTCTGGAGTTGAGGTCTTTTGTCTAAGGAAAGAACGAGGAACCAATTTCAGCGGAATACAAAATTAAAGACTTAACCTTTGTATCCTCATGAAACGTTTTAAGTACCTGCTATGGCGCTGATAGATTTTCATTCCATCCTCTTTGAAATCCAGCCCTCTGAGAAGATTCCTCGCGCCCGCGGGCTGAATAGGCCGAGGCCTGCACATCGCGTGTGAGGCACTCACGCCCAAAGGTGATGAGGTGATGTGCAACCATCGCGATTTGAAAGACCGACTCGACATTACCCTGGCGCAGCTCCCGCCTGGTCATCTTCCAGAATTCTCTTCGGTAATCGCTACAAATCCCGACCCGCCAGGCGATGCGTGAGAAGATCTCGATCGCCCGTCGAAGATTGGGCCAGGTGAGCTGGTCCAGTGGGCGCACTGGTCGCTTGCGGTGCAGGTAGGTTCTCTTTGCCTGCGTAGCATAACGCTCGTAAATTTTTCGTGGCTCGTACGTCTCACGAATCACTCGCTTCCAGTTCGCCACCACCTCTTCGTAAGGCTGTAGGTACTCGATGTTCGAATCACGTCCTTCGCCAGAATTCAGACGGTCAGCCTTCTGCAGCCGTTCGTAGAGTGGTGTATGCGGTAGAGCCACCAGCAAGTTCGGCGTCACAATCGGGATCTGAGAAGCCTCAATGAACTCCAAGATCGCGTCCGTTGTCTCCGGTGTGTCGGTGTCCAGCCCAAGGATAATTCCAGCAGCGATTTCAATCCCGTAACTGTTGATCCTATCCGTTGCTTCCAGTATCGGCGTGCGGATGTTCTGCTTCTTGCTCATGGCTCGCAAGGCGTCCGGCTCCACCGTCTCGATACCGATAAAGACATTGGTCATAAACGCCTCACGCATAAGCTCTAGAATCTCCGGGTATTCCACGACATTGATCGTGAGTTCGCAGGAGAGACGAACCGTATAGTCGCGACGCCGCTGCCATTCCACAAGAAAGGGCATGAGATTCAACGCAGCGCGTGGATTGGCAATAAAGTTGTCGTCCACAAAGTAGATCGAAGGTGTCCCGCCGTCGGCAAGCTCATCCAGGTCTGCGAGGATTTGCTGGGGAGTCTTCAGCCTCGGGTTTCTCCCATAGAGCGCAGGGATATCGCAGAACTCGCAAGTAAAGGGGCAGCCGCTGGAATACTGGACACACCCAAGCAGGTATTGGCGAATATTGATCAGGCGATAGGCGGGCGTCGGGAAATCAGTCATCGGGAGGCGGGCAACGGTGCGGTATATGATTTGTTTTTCGGGACGCGCAGGGGTCTCATCGAGTCGGCGAAACAGCTCGAGTGTCCCATCGCCCACTTCCCCGCAATGTAAAAGATCGATGTCCCCATAATCCTCGGGTGCGGCAGAGACTGAAGGCCCACCAAGGGCAATAACCTTACCTGCTCGGTGCGCGCGTTGCGCGATATCAATGATTTGCTTGCGCTGAATGTGCATGCCTGACACCAGGACAGCGTCAGCCCAGGCAAACTCGCTTTCTAACACCGGACGGATGTTTTCATCGATGAACCGGACTTGCCATTTCTGGGGCACAAGCGCCGCGATGAGGAGGATTCCCTGAGGCGGCATGAAGGCCTTAACGGGGCCCATCAGGGGAAAGGCGTGATCAAAGGTGCCGAAGGCCTTGGTATAGGCAGGAAACACACAAAGAATACGCCGAACATTTTCTGGGTTGAATGTCCGAACGGTGACCGTCGGAGCTATAAGCGTGGAAGTTTCCGACATACAGGCCTCTTTCTCATCACATGGGCAATCCGGACGATCTCCAGCTATACCCCCCTAAAGATCGTGCTCAGCCGAGGGACATTAGCGTGGTGTATTCGCATTGTCAAAAATTTATCTAGGGAATGTTGAAAAAGCATGCACTCGCAAAGGCGCAGAGCCCGCTAGCGGCGTTCTCGGTCTTGCTGCACGGGCCTTTTGAATATTCCCCCTTGCCATGGGTAAGCCGTGGAATGGCAAAGCCATTCGGCATTGAAAGAGTTTCGAATTTTTCAACAGCTTCATCTAGCCTTCCGGTTCCCCTCATTCAACAAACGATCTTGTCGATTCCTCAAACCTGAAAAGCCCGGCACCTTTGGGAGCAGGCTTTTTCGTGAAACAAATTGTTTGTGATCTCGAGACAGCTTTTCATGATTCATGTCTACATTTTTTTAGGTAATCAATTTCCTCACCTGATTTGGTTTAGTTTTACAGTAGGAGTCTTACAAAGATAGCAGCCATCTCGTGAGGAAATACAACCAGCGGGGAGCGGGGATCTCACAGGAGTAAGAAGATCCCCGCCAAGGAGGATAAAGGCCTCAACTTATCCTCCACTCAATCGTTGAGCCTGCCCGCGGGATAAGGTTCCAATCACCCCCGCCAATGGAGCCCAGGAACCTCATGTACATTTACTCTTGAGTTCTACTCTTCTAAAACAAAACAACTCTCCACGGCTGTCTGGTTAAAGCTTTCCTCCCTGGCTAATACCTCGTATTTAAATTCATCGCCTTGAGCGATGAATTCGGCCGGGACCGTCAACGATGTCTCTCCAGGCGGGAGAACAACGTGCATAACTGAAGTAAATTCCTCTCCTTCCACTTCCACTTCCACTTCAAGGACGACCTCATAGTTGTGAATCACAACTTCGACTGGAGGTTGCACACCAGCTCCGCCTCCATCGGGGTCGGGATGGGATTTCTCAACGGGTAACCAGGAAATAGTGACAGGAGCACTGGTTTCTGGAGCGTCAAACCCTGGCTTTTCATCGTCACATTGCTTCCCCTCTGGCAACCCGTTAACAAAAGTTTCTGCCGGGGCCGGCATCACATGTGTGAGCAAGACCTCACTCTCCAGTTCCTCTCCTTCAAGCGTCTTGCCCTCGACTTCATATATTCCTTCCTTGAACCGACGGAAAAACTTTTTTGGCGAGAGTTCATCAAAAGTTGGTTCGGCACTCTCAAAGAAAATCTCCGTCAACCCCTGCCGCCCTAAACGCCCACTCACTCGCACATCCAGCATCTTCCGTTCTCTGGGGTCCTCGATTTCGAGCCTTTTCCAGGCATCACCATCGATGAGCGCGTGAATACCGAGATCTCCATCAGTATTATTGAGCTCGAAGAACAGGTGCGCCTCATCGAACGGGATTTCGTCATCATCATCATCGTCAGCCCACACCATTGGAGCCATACTGGTCAAGACCAGTGCAAGCGCTGCCACAGCACACATACGCCATTTAGAAATCGGTTGTCTCATGGTACTTTTTCCTTGATTAAAAAAGGTAATAGAAAATTGTCGGCACTCGTTTTCTTAGAGGAACGAATGCTTCTTGTTCCATTAGATATCACGTAAATCAACAGGGAATTGATGCTGGCACCAATTAGAGATTTTAAATCTTTCACCCCACCAACCTCCTTTCTTTTTGGATGAAACAGGCTCAGTCCTCCAAAAGGCTGTGAA
>JAZFZJ010000163.1:0-3775 GCA_036443915.1 Nitrospirales bacterium | reverse complement strand
TTCTTGATTGACCTTTTGAAGAACGGATCGGCTAACACACTCCGCCAGTTTTCCAGAGTCCAAGGTTCAGGAATATCAAAGTAGCCAAATTCGGTCATGAATGTGCCCATCAACAATGCGGTCGCCGGAACAACGGTGATCATGACTGCAAGAATCCCTACAAAAGCACAGGCTGGGTATCTCCATCTACCCAAATACATAAGATGCGTGCTAAAGCCTTTTCCACTGATTGTTCGGTACGATTTTTTCCGCGTATAAAATTTTTGCAGGGCCACTAGGAGGAGCAAGAAAACCAGAAAAAACGTGCTCAGTGCAGTGGCAGGAGCATACTCAGCAGGCTCCGAAGTCACAAAGTCATAGATTTTGGTGGAGTACACTTCAAGCCCTATCGGAACACCCAACAGAAGCTCGATCTCAAATGACTCAAGAGAACGGATAAGCCCAAGAATTACAGAAACCAGGATAGCAGGGGTCAAAACAGGCACCACAACACGGACCAGGGTGGTAAGCGCCCCTGCCCCGCTGGTGCGTGAAGACTCCTCGAGAGCAGCATCCAGGTTGCGAAACGCTGGACCCAAAAGTAAAACCTTGACGCCCAGGGTGCTTGCGCTCAAGTGAGCCCAGATGATTCCCCAGTAGGAATTGATATCAAACACAGGCCGATCTATAAACGGGAGCGCGAGAAGCCACCGGTTGAACAAACCGGCGTCACGATCGAGAAGCAGAATCCAACCCAGCGTTATTGGAAGCGTGGGGAGAAAAAAAGAGAGCCAGAACATGAGTTCTAATTCTCTCTTCAAGGGCATGTCTGTCCTGACTAGCAACCATACAACAAACAATCCGATGATCATCGCGATAATCTGGCGAACTACGGAAAGCGAAAAAGTGTTCCAAAGCGCGGAAAGAATTGATGGATCGCTGAGCATTCGCTCCCAACCCTGAAGTCCATACACTGTAGGCTGCCCAAGCGATGAAACCTGAAAGCTGCTCAAAACCGTTAGGACAAGTGGCGTAACCACAATAAACGCCACCACCGATAACAGTATAGTCATCAGCAGCCATGATAGCTCCACCGAGGCACCCCAATTCCTCGTTGTGATTTTCGTTTCACCATCAACCATTTCATTTGGACCTTCAGCGCGGCAGTCAAGCCGGGGCGTAGAACGCTTTTTGTTTTGACATCAATTACGTTGCACCTTTCCCTGAGGGCATGTCCTCCGGAGCCGTGCTAATGCGCGGCACGGCCCCGGAGGAACCCATTGAACCACTGAGTCGTATTACTTCTTGAGAATCGATGTTACGAACTTCCTTGCTTTCACTCGGACACGGACACTTGCCTCATTGTAGGTATTTTGAATTTTCATGCCTTGCTTAATAGGGTAGACGGTTTCAGGCAAATGATCCTGCGGAACATCAAGGCGGCGGCTTGGCAGTTTCATTGCCTTGCTCAATTCGTACTGCCCCTCCCTTGAGAGCAAGTAGTTCAAATAGACTTTCACAGCATTAGGATGGGGAGGCTTGTTGAAAACCGCCATGATCCCCGCCGACCCACTCAACGAATCAGCAGCCTCTTTTAGGGCATAAGGGTCCATCATCCTGATATTAACGCCTTTATCTATCATCCTAATTGCCAAACCTGTAGCAAATCCAAGGGCGATCGAATATCGTCCACGTGCAACCCAATCCAGCATCTGGCGTCTATTCCTCGAAATCCCGACATCTTGTTGCAAAAATAGTTGCCGAATAAAATCTTTGCCCAGCTCTTTGTTGAGATACCATCGGGCGACCCTTCCCATACCAGGCCCTGGAACCTTGGGATCAGACATAATGATCTTACCCTTCCACTTCGGTTTGAGGAGGTCCCACCAAGAGGTAAATTCGTCACTAGAGACCAGATCCGGGTTGTAGACAAAGGGGACACCAACGAACGTAAGGTAGACAAATAAATATTTGCCATCGTCGTCTGAAAATTCAAACTTCCCACCCATCCACTTCGAGGGGTCTTGAACATCAGGGCCCACAAGAAACTTTTGAATGGGATCTAGGGCGCCGGCCGGCTTCAGCGCCGTCACCAGGGAGGTGGGTCCGGATGAGACCAAATCAACAAGAAACCTCCCGGCCCTGCGCTGAGTAAGTACCTTCGACGCTATCCTACTCCCACGGGCACCGCTGTATTCCACTTGGATCTTGGGATACTTCTTACTAAATCCCTGTATAAGTCCGTTTCGAATATGGGTACCCCCCTGCCCGAAAATAACTATTGCTCCCTCTTTTTCAGCCGATGAGACGATCTGATCCCATGACGATTGGGCCTCTACCACAGAGAGCCAACTTGCTACGAGGACCAGTACCGAGGCGCCACGGAGCCATCCCAGAAAAACTGACTTAGAACAAATACTTCTCATCATGTTCCCTCCTTTGATTTAATAAATCTCACTCGCATCCTTTGTATCATCGTGTCTCTACAGATCCAGAGTGTTGGGAGCAAACAACTGATCCAAACCGAGTTTCTTTTTTATCAAGCCCTGTTCAAAAAGATAGCTCTGCAACGTCTCCAGAGTTGTACGGTTCTTGCTAAGGCCATAGGGCCAAGGATCATCCCCTACTGCTTCCCTCTGTTCTTCTACTACATTTCTGAGCCAGATCAAGCTGACTTTGTATGGACCCAAATCAGTTAGTAACCTATAGGCGATCTCCTTCGCCTCTTGAAACGCCTTGAAAAGACTTACGGCCACCCAAGGGGATTCCCTCCACAACTCTTCTCTCATGGCGACCGTATGCATAATAGGAAAGATCCCCGTCTTCTTATAAAATGCCTTCTCCACTTCTTCGTATTTCTCGAACAAGCGGCTGACATTAGGAACTCCCTTTGCTAGAGAAGGGAAAATCGCGGGAACAATTATGGCGTCCAGTTCGCCTCCGATGAGCATTTCATCAGGCTTTTTTCCGGAAGGGATCCGTTGAATCTTGTAACGCGCAGGCACTTCAATTTCCATCCTGCTCCGCTCCGCCCACGTGTACCAGTGGATTGTCTCAAGATCCACATTATATTCGTGTTGCAAAATTCCCCTCACCCATACAGTCGCAGTCTGTTGAAATTCTGATATTCCAACTCGCTTTCCGGTCAGATCACACGGAGCCTTAATACCGCTTTCTTTGTTGATGAAAACGTAAGAGTGTCTAAATGCGCGAGCAGGAAATACAGGTATGGCAATAAGAGGTCTCTGCAAAGTTCGAGCAATTAAATACGAAGAAAGGGAGAGTTCTGAGGCATCAAACTCATAGTGATTTAACATCCTCCTCCATATTTCATGATAGGGCATGGTAATCCAGTTCAAATCGATGCCCTCCGCTCTCACGGAACCATCGACCAAAGCACGCGTCCGATCATAAATTCCACCGGCAAAAGTTAGCTTGCGTCCCATTGAGAGAACCCCCTGAAGTATCCCATATGCCCCCGATAATTTTCAGAATAACACTTCCTCGTTTCAGTAAAAGTTAAAATCCCTGCGGGTACTATCATCTCGTCCTGCATACCACTAGCTCCCTCCGACCTCCGGGGATCGAATCAATTGGGTAAAATCATGACCTCGCCACATTTAGTACAGGTTCGTAGCTTCTTATCTGATCGGAGATCACGTCTGCCTCTCTCTACGAAAGGTGGGACGACATCGGCAACCGCATCGCCAGGACCGCCATGTTTGGAGATGACCTCATAGACTTTATGATTGCAACGCTCACAGAACCAGGCAAATCGATCTACTTCTTCCGGCCG
>JAZFZJ010000162.1:0-3455 GCA_036443915.1 Nitrospirales bacterium | reverse complement strand
CGAGCGGGCGAAGTGATTGAATTCGTGCTTGGTTTGTTCATGGTACCGTCGAACGGTTTCGAGTGGGGAAGTGGAGGGAGTGGTATCGATGGACATTGGCCATTACACATCCAAATTATCAACTGATCCGGCGTTGGCCATCAGAAATTCGTAACGGGCTTCCGTGCGTTTTCCCATTAGATCATGGAAGGTGCGGTCGGTGTTCAGTTCATCCAAGAGTTCAACTTTGAGCAATCGACGCGTCACGGGGTTCAAGGTCGTCTCTTTGAGTTGTTGCGGGAACATTTCGCCTAAACCTTTAAACCGGCTGATCGTTGGTTTGGCGTTGCTCCTGGCTTCGGCCACGATACGGTCCTTGTCTTCATCGGTTCCGGCCCATCGAATATCTTTCCCTAATTCAATCCGGTAGAGGGGCGGCTGGGCGATGTAGATATGCCCTTGCCGAATCAGTTCAGGCATGTGGCGAAAGAAAAAGGTAAGCAATAGGGTACTAATGTGATAGCCGTCAATATCGGCATCCATCAATAAAATAATCTTGTGATATCGAAGTTTCTTCAGATCGAAGTCTTTCCCAATGCTACAGCCAAGCACTTTCACCAAATCGGCTAATTCTTTGTTTTCCACTACCTTTGCGAGAGTCAGTTCTTCGGTGTTCAGCACCTTTCCCCGAATGGGCAGGATGGCCTGAATTTTTAAATCCCGGCCCTGCTTTGCCGTTCCACCCGCGGAATCGCCCTCCACGATAAAGAGCTCGCTCAGGCTGGGGTCCGTGCTTTGGCAGTCGGCCAGTTTTCCTGGAAGATTCAGTCGATGGCTCACGGCTGATTTCCGCATGACAGCTTTCGAGGCTTCCCGCGAAGCCTCGCGCGCACGCGCGGCCAACACCATGCGGCCCACGAGGGTTTCGGCGATGGTTTGATTTTCGTTGAGATACGTTTCAAGTGCCGGTCGCACCAGATTATCCACTTGGGCTTGCACCTCAGGATTATTCAGGCGCTCTTTGGTTTGTCCTTGAAATTGTGGGTGCAAGACCAAGACACTCATCACTGCGGCTAATCCCTCACGAATATCTTCGGCTTGCAGTGATAGACCTTTGGGCGTGAGATTATGCGTTTCGACGTAATTTCGCACCGCTTTCACGATACCGCCGCGTAATCCCAATTCATGAGTACCCCCGCTGGAAGTGGCCACCCCATTGACATAACTTTTCACGTGTTCTGCCGGTTCATCGGTCCATTGCAACGCCACTTCCATCCCTAGACTGTGTTCTGACCCGTTGGAAGGCATGCCTCCATTTTTTAATTGGCGTTCCAAATAAAAGACAAAATCCACCGTGGGTTTCCGACTCCTGTCGGAGACTAATTTTCGCAAAAAGTCTTGAATGCCTTGGTCGTGTTGAAAGTGATGGGTTTTGCCTGTCGTGCCATCTTTGAAGGTGAGCTTGAGCCCTTTATGGAGGTAGGCTTTGGCGTCCAACGTTTCTGCCAACAGGGTAGGGTCAAACTGAGTGGATTTGCCAAAAATTTTGGGGTCCGGGCGGAAGTACACGGACGTTCCCGTTCCGCGTGCCGCACCCAAGGATTTAACGGGGCCTTGGGGTTTTCCCGCTTGATACCGTTGTTCCCATTCTTTGCCATCCCGCTTGACTTGTACTTCCACGTGCCGAGACAAGGCATTCACGACCGAGGCCCCAACGCCATGCAGACCTCCGGAGTGAATATAGCTTCCGGTGTCGAATTTTCCGCCGGCATGCAAGGTCGTCATGATAATTTCTAACGCCGACTTTTTGTGTTGGGGATGTTTTTCGACCGGAATCCCTCGGCCATTGTCGGTAATGCGGAGCCCTTCGCGGGATTTGTCCAGCTCCACGATTATTTGAGTGGCGTAATCATTAATAACTTCATCGATGGCATTATCCAAAATTTCCCAGACTAAATGGTGGAGGCCGGTTTTATCGGTCCCGCCGATATACATGGCTGGGCGACGTCGAACCGGCTCAATGCCTTCCAGGACAACAATGTCACTGGCATCGTATTTTTTGGCCATCGAAGATTCTCCGTGAGTGAATGGTTACAACGTTGAATAAAGTCGTGAAAGGCGTCAGTCTTAAGGTGCTGATTCAGTTTGGAAAACGGGAATGGTGACGTCTGAAGGAACCATGCCAGCCAGACGGCCGCGCTTAAACATTTGGTGTCCTTTCCCGCCTCGGCCAACCACTTGATATTTGCGAAGGGAGATGGGAAGGGTTCCTCCATCTTCTTTCAGCAGCACCAGGCGATCGTCTTTGGATGACAAGAGTTTGAAGCCAAGCACGGTATCCTTTGGTTCTAATTTTACAACAATCACTCCCCGTCCTGGACCGGCTAATTGGGCCACTTCTTCTGCCTTGCAAAGGAGCGCGCGCCCCTTGGCTGATGCCACCGCCACAACCGTTTGTTTGAGCGAGGTGGTGATGATATCCAGGTTGACCACTTCTTCCCCTTCTTTCAGTTTGCAGAATTTCCGGCCCAGCCTCGTGGAAGGTTCCTGAAACGAACTGAGGCCAAAGCGAAGCCCCATACCGCTTGTGGTGACTGCTATGGCCTCTAGTAATGATGCAGCACTGGCTTTTCCCTTTTGGTCGAACAGAGCTAATTGACCACCATTTGAGGAAGATGGGGATGTGCCCCCGCCGTTCGTCAAGAGCATTCTGGGATCATAACTGAATCCGCCAATCATGCGCTCGCCATCCTTAAATTTAAAGAGCTTTTGAACTGGGTCTCCATACCCGCTTCGGGCAGGTGGGATATCGCCAATCCGTATCGTGTAGGCGCTGCCATAACTCGAAAAGAAGACGACTGATTCCAGCGTGCTACCCCCGAGAATGGCCATCAAACGATCGCCTTCTCGAATTCGTGCTTTCGAGAGGTCTTTGATGACTCCGACACGCCGAATCCAGCCATCGGCGGATACGGTAATGACCGCGTCTTCTTTGACGCGAAACGCATCCGGATCGAACTCGATGTCTTCCGTTTGGCGACGTCCAATTTTGGTTCGACGTTTGTCGCTGAAGGTCTTTGCGACTTCTTCTAATTCCTTCTTGACCACGTCCCATAATTTCTTTTGGGAGGCCAACAGCATTTTGAGATCTTTGGCCTGATGCTGTTTGTCTGCCAATTCGTCCAACATTTTTTTAATCTCGGTCCTGGATAATTTGTAAATGGGTGTTTCCAGGATGGCGTCTGTTTGGACGGGTTCTAAGGAAAATTGCTGTTGGAGTTTTTCGGCAGAATCTGCTTTCCCCTCACTTTGACGAATGATCTTCAGCACGTGATCGAGGGCATCAAAAATCTGCTTGAACCCGTTGAGAATATGGATACGACGTTCCAGAACCTTCAGATCATAGGTGAAGCGGCGTGTCACGGTGGTGAACCGAAAGTCCATGAACTGTTCCAGCATCTGCTTGAGGTTTAAAC
>JAZFZJ010000161.1:0-10721 GCA_036443915.1 Nitrospirales bacterium | reverse complement strand
CTATGACTGGAATTTCAATAATCGAAAATAGCCTTGAATGGATCTCGACCTTCAAAAATCAAGGAAATATGATTTTAGATGAAAACAGTCTTCCGAAAGAAAAAGCTATTTGGTTTGTACGCCTAGGCAACCTCCGTTTGAAACTTGGGGAACAAGAGAAATATGAATTATATTTAGAAATGGCGGTCACGGTATACAATTCCTCTTGCAGTGGTTCAACATGCAAAAAAATTACCAAAGAAAAAATAGTATGGCTGGTTAACAAAATGGATAATCCCTAGCTTGTGCAAAAAATCTTAGTGGGTAGAGTAATGAGTTGAAATTTAAGGAAGTAAGGGAATCAATGGGATCGCCTCAGGTCTTTCCAGTACAAATGTGCGAACCCAAAATACATAATGCCTGACAACCAAAGAAGCTTGTTTCGAAGATTCTCACCCCGTTCGTCCTTAAGGGACGCCTATAATATTTTCTCTACCCAATGCAATCTTCCTCCTCGGAACGAAACTCCTAAGAGGGAGAGTGGGTATTGAAGAACCTTTATGGATGGGGCTGAACCAAAGTAGGTAGACGATCGGGCAACAGATACCAGTCCATGCCGAATCGACTTTTTTTCCGCTTGTTATCAGAGGAGTTGAGGCGTCAGAGAAAATCTTTAGCAGCTTTTCGAACATCTTGGTCTGGATCGTTCTTGGCTACGTTCCTGAGTCTCTCCTGAAAATTTGGATTCCCAGACCGCCCTAATATTTGGACTGCGCGTATCCGTGAATGTGGGTCCACCGAAGCTAATAGCTGCTTGGCTATAGGCACAAGTTCTTCGTCTGAAACCTGATGGGCAAGCAGATCATCGAGGGCCCGTTGAAATCCCACCTCTTGATATAGGGTCTGGGAGGTATCCATATATTGGTCATAATAAGGATCGGGCTCCTGACTGACCGATTCAGTATTTAAGGGGTAGGCCAAAAACACCTGTTCGGTTACAGCACTTTTGAGAGCTTCCTGGGAGGAACGAGACCCCTCAGTCATTGTTTTGAGAATGGGTCCAAGAAAAAAATAATAGGGATGGGTTTCAAATTTTTCTAAGGCATCCAAATAGGGAGGGACGCCCGACACTACATTCCTCGAGGTTTCGACAATTTCCCACTGAAACGGCTCACTCAGATTCCCACCACGGAACGTAAACGATCCGTGGATGGTGGTCCCCCACAAAAATACGCCATATTGCGGGCCACGTTCCTCCCGATAGTTCACGACCAGGTCAAATTGATGAGGCTCTGCGTCTTCGTGAACAGCGTGAAAACCAGCCACAAATAGTTTTTTTAATATAGATCCTTCCACGTCATAGAGCAACCGCCCTCGTTTCTTCCACGTTGAAGTCTCAACCAAAACTTGAATTATGGGCTTCTCTTCTTTAGAAAGGTCAGGCTGTTGAGCCAGGCCAAACTGACAAACCCCAAAGACCAAACCCAATACCAGGATACAAGAAAGCCACCAATAACCTTTCTCGGTTTTAACGCTCGACATGTTTTCTCCGGAGGGATCAGGGCGTAGACACTTGGACGATCAATTCAAGTTCAATCGGCGCGTGAAGAGGTAATTCAAACGCACCCAGAGCCAAGCGTGCATGACGACCCGCTTCCCCAAATATTTCAACAAGCAAATCAGAGGCGCCATTAATGACGATTGGTTGCTCAACAAATCCTTCTATGCAGGCCACATGTCCGGTTAATCGCACTACCTGCCGAACGCGACCCAAATCAGCTAGTTCCTGCTGAAGAATAGCCAGGGCATTGATGACAGCTATTCGTGCAGCAGCAGCCCCTTGTTCAACGGTCAGTTCGCGTCCCAGTTTACCGGGCTGTGGGATTTTCCCATTTTGAAAAGGCAGCACACCACTCACAAAGACGAGATCGCCTGCTTGACAGGCTGGCACATAGGATCCAACGGGACGTGGCGCCACAGGCAACTCAATACCCAAACGGGTTAACGTCTCGTAAATCGTCATAGCAGGAGAACGCCGAATAAGAAACTAGGAGGGTCTATTGAATAATTCGAATTTCTTACAATGCCAATTGGTTTTGGCCTATTCCATGGATGACCAATCGCAAGTGGGAATGTTCAAAAAGGCTCGCTATCTCACCCGCCCAGCCCGTACACGCCAAGACGTGCCTTTCCTCGGGCAAGGCCGCAGTATGGCTTGCCGCGTCCCGTAGGGCGCGACCGCTTTTGGCGCGCGGAGTCTACAGATGGATACGTGAGCACGACAAAAGCCCGCCCTGCCTGCGCGAAGCCGCTCCGGCGAAGGCAGGGAACACCGCTGGCGGACTTTTTCAACATTCCCTAAGAAGATTGCTTGGGTCGGAGCCGCCGCTGATATTTATCCACGGCCTTATTGTGTTCAGCCAAGGTGGCCGAAAATTGGTGGCTGCCATCATTGCGGGAAACAAAATAGACAAAATTGCTTGGCGTTGGATAGAGCGCCGCCTGAATCGCCGCGAGCCCCGGGTTGGCAATGGGCCCAGGGGGAAGCCCACGAACCCTGTAGGTATTATAGGGACTATCAACCGACAAATCGGCCTTTCGAATATTCCCATCAAAATATTCAAGCGCATAAATAACTGTGGGATCACTTTGAAGAGGAATATTTCTTCGAAGGCGGTTATGAAACACTCCAGAGACGAGGGAACGTTCTGTTGCCAACCCTGTTTCTTTTTCAATGACCGACGCCAACGTCAGGACTTCTTGCAGAGTCATCCCCAGATTTTTCGCTTGTTCCTGCATTTCCGGTGTCACCATTTCATGGAACCGATTCACAAACGTTCGTATGAGGGATTCAGGAGGAGTGTATCGTGGAAAGCGATACGTATCCGGAAACAAATACCCCTCAAGACTTGGGGCATCGATATTGAGACTTTGAATAAATTCCCGATCTCGATGGAAGCTAAGAAAGGCCTGTTTCTCAGCAAGGTTTTTTTGTTCCAGCATGTCCCCAATTTGTACAACACTATACCCTTCCGGAATCGTGATGGAATGCTGATAGACCTCCCCGTTGACTAATTTCGCCAACAGCTCGGTCGGTCGCATGCCCGCATGCAGTTCATACTCACCTGGGATAATTTTTCGATCAACTTGCTGGACTCGTCCCAACACCTTAAAAAACCATTCCTGGCCAAGAAGATGACGACGATGCAAAATATGGGAAACTTGGGCAAAAGGAGTACCCGGAGGGACATCAATGAGCTGAGTAGGCTGGGAAGGGCCAAGCGGTTGATTCAACTTGGCAAACCCGACAACCCCCAGGAATGCCACCACACCACCTAGCAGTACCACCAATAGGACTGTGCGAAAAAGGTTCACGTTTCCAAAACTCCTTTCCTTATCTTATCCTTGTCGGCACATCATCAGGAAAGTTTGATCAAAATTATGGAAATTCGTCTCCTAATTCTGTTCTATGAGCCGAGCTGAGCACTGACATAGTCATACACGCTCAGCAGGGCCGCATCTAAATGTTCTGGTTGGTTGCCGCCAGCTTGTGCCATATCTGGCCGTCCTCCGCCAGACCCCCCGACCATTTTGGCAACATATTGGGCCACTTTTCCTGCAGGCAACCGAGTTGTATGCTCCTGGCCCACTATCACTAATAGCGACACTTTGTCTTCTTTTACTGAACCCAATACTAGCAACCCCGAAGCCACTTTTTTCCTCAATTTATCCGAATATGTACGAAGTTCCTGCATATTCAGCCCGTCTATCCGCTGAACGAGAACGGGAACACCGCCTATGTCTCGAATGGAAACTTCCTGCGCAGCTCCCTGGTGATCCAAGGCCTTTTGTTTGGTACGCTCTAACTCCCGTTCGGTTTCCCGTAATGTGGTCAAAAGTTTTTTGGTTTTGTCCACAATATCATTGGGACTGGTTTTTAACAAACCCGCCAAATCCCTCCACTCGGCTTCCCGTTGTTGCACATAGTTCAGGGCTCCATCCCCGGTTAACGCCTCGAGGCGCCGCACACCAGCCGCAATGCCTCCTTCGGAAATAATGCGAAAGAAGCCCACATCCCCCGTCCGTCGACAATGCGTTCCTCCACATAATTCCTTACTAAAGGCCCCCATTTCCACCACTCGAACCTGATCGCCATATTTATCCCCGAAGAAAGCCAACGCCCCTCGCTCCAGGGCATCCTGGATACCCAATTCTTCGGTGTGAACAGGCACATTGTTTCGGATTTGTTCATTCACAACATCTTCAATTTCTTCCATATTACGTGACGTCAGCCCTTTAAAATGAGAAAAATCAAACCGTAATCGATTCGGCGCAACCAAGGACCCATATTGCTTCACATGGGGCCCAAGAATGTCCCGCAAGGCTGCATGCAACAGGTGGGTTGCCGTATGATTTCGAGCAGTTTGGTATCTGAGAGCCTCATTCACCTTGGCCACAAGATGATCCCCAACATTAACTGATCCTTCCAGTACGTGCCCTTTATGTAGAAACCATCCCTTGCCTAGCTTGATGGTATCCTGAACCACTATTCTTGCCGAAGGGCCCACCAAAGTCCCATGATCTCCCACTTGTCCACCGCCTTCAGGGTAAAACGGCGTCGTATCCAGGAGAAACTCAACCTCTTCATCCTGCTTGGCCTGAGTGACCACCTCTTCTCCCTTTACCATCGCTAACAATGTTCCGCTGGCTTGTTGACGGTCATATCCCACAAATTGGGTCAAAGGAAATTGTTCCATCAGGTTCAACCGTTCAGTGGGTGAGGCCTCCTGGGTAAACTTGCCAGTTTTTCTTGCTCGCTCACGCTGTTCTTCCAAAGCCTGTTGATACCCGTGGTAATCCAACTGCAATCCCTCTTCCTTCGCCGCATCTTCTACCAAATCGACCGGGAACCCATAGGTATCATAGAGTTTAAAAACCGCCTCCCCCGCTACGTGACTTCTGCCTTGTTGTTTGGTCTCTGCCAAAATTTGATTCAACAGTGGGGAGGCCTGTTCCAAGGTTCCTATAAAGCGTCCTTCTTCCCCCTGGACAATTTCGGCCACAGTATCCCCCATTTGTCGAAGTTCGGGATATATCTGATTCATCTGGCTCACAACCCCTGGAACCAATTCAAATAAAAACTCGCGCTCCATACCCAATAACCGGCCATGGCGAGCCGCCCGTCGCATGATTCTTCGAAGCACATAGCCTCGTCCTTCATTCGTCGGTAAAACCCCATCGGTAATCAAGAAGGTCATGGCCCGCAAGTGGTCTGCAATGACCCTCATAGATCGATCGATGGTTGGTGATGCGCCATATTCATGCCCGGTCCCCTTCCCAATACTTTCCAAGATGGGGATGAACACATCGCTATCGTAATTAGACGCCACACCTTGCGTCACCGCTGCCAATCGTTCCAACCCCATACCCGTATCGATACTCGGCTTGGGAAGAGGATTCAAAGTTCCAGCGGCATCCCGATCAAATTGCATAAATACCAAATTCCAAATTTCCAGGTAGCGATCGCAATCGCACCCAACAGCACAATTCGAGCGGCCACATCCAAATTCCTCGCCTTGGTCAATGAGAATTTCCGAACAAGGACCACACGGACCGGTTTCTCCCATTTGCCAGAAATTATCTTTTTCATCTAATCGAACGAGCCGATTTTCGGAAATACCCATGCCTTTCTGCCAAATATCATAGGCTTCCTGGTCATCACGATACACCGTAATCCAGAACCGATCACTCGGCAATTTAGCAACCTTGGTTAAAAACTCCCAACCAAAGGCTATGGCCTCTTTTTTGAAATAGTTGCCAAAAGAAAAATTTCCCAGCATTTCAAAAAAGGTATGGTGCCGACGGGTAAAGCCCACATTTTCCAAGTCGTTATGTTTACCCCCAGCTCGCATACACTTTTGAATAGATACGGCTCGGGCGTAGGGACGGGACTCTTCACCCAGAAACACCCGCTTAAATTGATTCATGCCTGCGTTGGTAAACAGGAGGGTGGGATCGGCTTGTGGGATCAACGAGGCGCTGGGCACGGAGGTATGGCCTTGGCCGACAAAATAGTCGACAAAAGCCTGGCGCAGTTCATGGGAGGTGGCAATCATGGAAATGCCGCGAGATCAGAGTAGATTCCGAACCACTGGCGCACGGAACTCGATTACGTCCGAGCCCCTTCGGGTTTTCTTGAATCAGGCCGAGATGTAGTCGATGATTGGTCTTCCTGATGCTTTTCCCCAAAACCAAAGCTTTTTCGTATTTGCATGGCAATGTCCTCTGCAATATCTGGGTTACTTTTCAAAAAGGTTTTAACCGCCTCTCGGCCCTGCCCCAATCGTTCTTCCTTATAGGAATACCATGCTCCGGCTTTATCAACAATCCGGCGATCCACCCCGATATCAACGAGCTCACCCACTTTTGAAATCCCTTCGGCAAACATCACATCAAATTCAGCCTGTTTGAAGGGTGGGGCCATTTTATTTTTCACGACCTTCACTCGCACACGACTTCCAGTGACTTCCTGCCCATCTTTAATCGTTTCAATTCGGCGAATATCCAACCGCACGGAAGAATAAAACTTTAAGGCGTTGCCCCCGGTGGTGGTTTCCGGGTTACCAAACATCACGCCAATTTTCATGCGGATTTGATTAATAAAGATCAGCGAAGCCTGTGATTTGGCAATCGCACCAGTCAATTTTCGTAACGCTTGGGACATCAACCTGGCTTGAAGACCCATATGAGAATCGCCCATCTCCCCTTCAATTTCCGCACGAGGGACCAAGGCGGCAACAGAATCAATCACAATAATATCCAAGGCCCCACTACGGATCAACGTTTCAGCAATCTCCAAGGCTTGCTCACCGGTATCCGGCTGAGCCACCAACAAGTCATCTGTTTGGACCCCCAACTTTTTGGCATAGGAAATATCCAGTGCATGTTCGGCATCAATAAACGCCGCAGCCCCACCAGCCTTTTGGGCTTCCGCAATGGCATGCAAACAGAGGGTTGTTTTTCCGGAGGATTCAGGACCATATATTTCGCTCACCCGGCCCCGCGGTAATCCACCAATGCCCAGGGCCATATCCAGCGCCAAAGAACCCGTAGAAATCGCTGGGATATCCTTGGGCACTTGCCCGTCTCCCAATTTCATGATGGCCCCTTTTCCAAACTGTTTTTCAATTTGGGTCAAGGCCAAATCAAGGGCACGTTTTTTTCCGTCTTTTTGTGTCTCTTTAGGGGGGGCGCCGCGTTCTGCCATTAGGGTTCCTTTGGTTCAAAATCGAGGAAAGAGAAAGTGACGGCTATCTTACCCCACCCTCCCGAACAGGTAAATGCCTTTCTTTGACTCAGGGAATGTTGAAAAAAGCCGCCAGCGGCGTTCTCGCCATTTCGCCGTGCTCACGTACTCGATGTACGCTCCGCGCGTCCAAATGGCTGCGGCCTTGCTGGACGCACTTTTTTGAACATCCCTGCCAGCTCTTGCTATCGATTCGACCTCATGCCTATATGTGCGAGGTGGGAGAAATATTCAACACTCCCATTCAGGAAATATTGAAAAAATCTTCTCGTGGCCTTCTCAGCCCATTATCGTGCTCACGTACGCCCGTGAACACTCGGAACACCACAAAGATTTTGCCCTTTAAAATATTTTTCATCAATTACTGAACGGAATCTCCCGTGAAAGGCACGGACCACAGAGGTGTATACTTCGCGCCATTCACGCCCAATTCACTTTGAAAGAGCGTCAACCGGTCAATCTCCAATTTCCCCAGATGGTGCTTTTCTTCCAACACACCCGCTTGGTTTAACGCAGAACCTACGTTGGAGCTCTCATGTTTGATTCGAGCCAGTGTCAAGTGCGGGTGATAGGGTCTCTCTTCTGGTACAAACCCTATCGGTTCCAACGCCTCTTCAATTTGGGATACTACATTTAAGAGTGGTTGAATCTCCCCGGTTAACCCTACCCACAATATCCTCGGCTTTTGCGCGAGGGGAAACACACCTAAACCCTGGACATTAATCGTGAAAGATGATTGCCCCTTTCCTAAAGGCTCCAGGGCCTCTCGGAGCTGATCAACCATGGAACCCTCAACATATCCTAGAAACTTTAAAGTGAGATGGATGGATGCCGGGCGTACCCAATTAACTTTGGGTAATTTCCCCCGAAGTTCATCTTGAAGTTGTACCAGGGCCTGCCGTATGACAGCCGAAAGGTCAATGGCAAGAAAGACTCGAAGACTCATAGACGGGCTGAAAGAGCGTTTACTGCATATCGGCGGATTAAATCTAAGGCTGCCTGTGAAGATCGGAGCTTGATTTCCGTTCGCGTTCCCCAAAACTGACATCGTTGTGCATGACAGCCAAGTGGACCATCAATGGCCATATAGACCAGCCCGACCGGTTTTTTGACCGTGCCTCCACCAGGCCCAGCAATACCTGTGACACTCAGCCCAACATCCACGTGGCTACGATTTTTGATCCCCGTGGCCATGGCTTTTGCGACGGAAAGGCTAACCGCTCCATGGCGTTGTAACAATTTCCCAGACACACCCAGTAAGGCCTCTTTGGAAGCATTGCTATACGTCACGACACTTCGATCGACATAGTCCGAACTCCCTGAGACTTCGGTCAGCCGGTGCGCAATTAATCCTCCGGTACAGGATTCGGCCACCGCCAGGTTCCAGTGTCGACGACGTAGACATTCTCCCACGATTTCTTCCATTGATTGCTCCCCTTCGGCAAACAACCAGGACCCTAAACACTCACGCATTTGATCTATTAAGTGGTTCCACTCAGAGAGAAACGGATGTGGGGCCTTAGTAGAGGATTTAACGTGATCGAGTACCCAACCACTCACCGTCACCGTCACACCTTTTGGTGATGGCAGCAGACCGATCTGCTCTTGGCTAGCCCTCTTTAGAATGGGGCCTAATTGGGCTTGGACATCAAGTTCAGATAGCCCATAGGTGTGAAAGGCATGGGACCACAGTCGACGAGTGCCCTTACAGATCCTTCGAAGTACCGGTTGCATTTGTGCAATCATCATCGCTTTGGCTTCACTGGGCACACCAGGCAACACACAGATTACAGACCCTTTCTCTTGAAAATAAAATCCGGGAGCAGTCCCTACCGCATTGTGTAAAATCGTTGCCCCAGTTGGAATCAAAGCCTGTTGGGCGATAAGAGGTGTCACGATCCGACCACGGCTGTGAACACGTTCCTTCAAAATTTGATAGGCCCTCCTTCGTCGCAAGAGTGGACGGTGACAGACCTCTGCTATCGCTTCACGAGTACAATCATCCAACGTTGAACCCAGTCCACCCGTTACCACGATCACATCGGCATGTTTAAGGGATGCACGGAGGGCCGCACGAATATCGGCTTGATGATCGCCTACGGCAATTTTTTTCCGAACTTCTATTCCGCAATCAGCCAGGATTTCTGCCAGAAATAGGGAATTGCTCTCTACCCTCCCGCCCAGGAGCAATTCGGACCCAACCGCAAGAATTACCGCTCGTAAGGGGTTCCCTTTCATGCAAATTGCCAATCAAGGATTCTAGGGAATTTCAGAGAAATTGAGGCTAAACATGACTTGACCACCTGGACCTGGGAATACCATAAGAGAGGTGAGTAACTCTGGGTCGAAGGTTCCGTAAGCAAAGCCCCCCACAATCTTCGCACGAAACATGGCCTTCCCCTGATCTCGATCAATGGCCACAGCCCGCGCATCAAAGCGGATCCAATCTGGTTTAACCACTCGATCTCCCTGTTTAAGAAGAAGATAGCTGTTCGTGGCGAACCGAGGAGAATGGCCAAACACGATAACCACTACTTGCAACACATCTTCATCCAATATTCGCCGAATATCTTGGTTAGATGGCTGTTCCCCGCGTAAGGCAAAATGGCTGGACATGACCGCAAGCCCACTTAATTTGGTCATGAGAAAACCATGGGGATGGAAACCATCTGATGGGCCAAAAGGCCAATACAACATATTGGGAGGCTGATGTTGTCGAGCCGCCTCATGGCCCCGTTCCAACGCCTCCTTAACTTGACTTTCAACAGGTTGAGGGAAAATGGCCCAGACATTCAGAGGAACACACAGGATGATCACGATAAAAATACTTAAAGCAAAGGTTGAATAAAAACACCAGCCTGTTGCTCGTGGCTCACAGGACTTACCACACGATCCTCTATGCCTGGTTCCGCTTGGCGCAGCCTGCAGGGGTCCACGAATACCCTCTTCATAGGAATTAGGCGAAGGAAGTATCCGCTTTGGTTTGCTCCAGTGTGACCACCAAAACGGTTGGCTTTTTTGCCTAATCCCGTTTTTCAATTGATCATTCATGGGGACTAAATGAAGAGAATTGCTATGGAAGAAATTCGGAAATATTTTACAGGCCCTTAACCGAAACAGCCATGTTGGCACACAGCGCATAGCCTAATTCCCCCCCTAGTACCTCCATCTCCCCTATTCTTCGTTGCTGGCTATTCGCGCAATCTTTCAATTCCTAATCCCTTATCCCACAATGTCAAAAGACACCGTACTTTCAGCATTGGGACCGAATCTTGAGACAAGTCTTCATTGACAATTTTGTCCCTTCGATGTTAATAGATTTTCTTCGAAATTTTAAAAAAGTCCCAGGTTTTTCCATCTAGGGAGGTTCTACCATGGCTGGTGCCGAAGAGGCTGCCAAACGACAATTTGTCAATTTTTGTTTTTATAAAGTGGA
>JAZFZJ010000160.1:0-3288 GCA_036443915.1 Nitrospirales bacterium | reverse complement strand
GGGCAAGCCGCGCGGGTTAAAGCTTTGGTGAACATGGTCATGAATATCAATACGGCGGGGCTGGCGGAAGGGCTAGGGCTTGGCGCAGCTCTCGGTTTGGATGTTACCATGTTACAAGAAGTTTTCAGTCAGACTGGAGCGGCCTCACGTGTTTTGGAAACCGATGGAGCCGATATGCAGAATCGAGATCATGAGTGCTATTTTTCTGCTACTCATGCGGCTAAAGATTCCGGCATTGCCTATGCCATGGCTGAATCCGTCGGGCTGACTTTGCCGTTGGCCAAATCCACATGGGAGCAATACCAGCGGCTCGTCGCCTGCGGCAAAGGCGAGCTCGACAAATCTGCGATAGCGGAATTGACCTTCAAAGGTCGCGGTGAATCTAGACCCTAAATGCCCATTTTTATGTGATCATGACTGAATCGTCCTATCAAATTATTGAGTCGGGAAGAGGGGTGCCGATTAAGGCCTGGACTAAAGGGGTGCCTCTTGAACGGGAAGCGCAGCAGCAACTGCTCAATGTGGCGTCGCTGCCGATTGTCTATAAATGGGTAGCCGCCATGCCTGATGTGCATTGGGGGATGGGCGCTACGATCGGGAGTGTGATTCCCACCAAAGGAGCGATTATTCCTGCGGCGGTAGGCGTGGATATTGGCTGTGGGATGATGGCCGTACAAACCACGCTCAACGCACGTCAACTGCCAGATTCGTTGCGCGCAATTCGATCAACGATTGAGCAAGCTGTTCCCCACGGGCGCACGAATAATGGGCGAAAGCATGATCGTGGTGCATGGTGGAATATTCCTCAACACCATCTTAAGGAATGGAGGCGGTTGAAACCCACCTATGATGAAATTCTTGTCAAACATCCCAAACTCAATCGAGGGAATGATGTGAACCATCTTGGGACGTTAGGCACCGGGAATCATTTTATTGAAGTGTGTTTGGATGCTCAGGAGTCGGTTTGGTTGATGTTGCATAGTGGGTCGCGGGGAGTGGGCAATCGCATCGGGACATATTTTATTGAGTTAGCCAAACGAGATATGCGGAAATGGATGCATAATTTGCCAGATGTCAATTTGTCCTATTTGAAAGAGGGCACGGAGTCTTTCGACGATTATGTACAGGCGGTGCAATGGGCGCAGGATTTTGCTATGACGAATCGACGGCTGATGATGGACAATTTGATGCAGGCTCTACGAAGTTCTGGAGAGCTCCCACCGTTTGATGCGACGCAGGAAGTGGTGAATTGCCACCATAATTATGTGGACGTAGAGTCACATTATGGGGAAGAGGTGTGGGTGACACGCAAGGGGGCAGTTCGGGCTAGAAGTGGAGATATGGGCATTATCCCAGGCAGTATGGGGGCCCGCTCCTACATTGTGCGGGGTCTAGGAAATCCGGAAAGTTTCCATAGTTGCAGCCATGGGGCAGGGCGAGCGATGTCACGTGCGGAAGCCAAACGTCGGTTTACCGTGGCTGATCATGAACAGGCCACAAAAGGCGTTGAATGCCGAAAAGATAAGGATGTTATTGATGAAACCCCTGCCGCCTATAAGCCGATTGAAGCGGTTATGGCTGCCCAGCGGGATTTAGTCGAGATCGTTCATACCCTTCAACAAGTCGTCTGTGTGAAAGGGTAGAGTAGGGCCAAAACAATCCTAAAAAAAAGCCTTTTCTGTCATTAGGATTTGACAAGAATCCAGAAGAGGAGCACAGTCTATCGCCCATTTGACTTTCCCCCTCTTAAATTTCAATTCAAAGGAGATACGTTATGAAGAAATTCATGGTAACAATGGTCACGGGACTTTTCTTGGTTGGGTTGACCAGTTTGTCTTTAGCCACAATGGCGGATGATCTCATGAAGAAATCTGATGAAGCCGCCCAGAAGGTTAACGAGGCTAACGCGCAGGCTCAAGAGGGCAAGCAAAAGCTCGATGCCGGGCAGGAAGCGATCGAAGCCCAGAGTGCCACGAAGCAAGAAACTGGTGATGTGACTCAGCAATTAAAAGAAGCGGCCAAAGAGAAATCGAGTGAGACGATAGATAATCTCGGGAAATAACGGAAGCCTATCTGAACCCCTTTCGTCATGTGAGAAAAGGGTTGGGATACTTTCTGTGTGAGTTGAACGGCCTGCTTGGGGCATCTCCCATTCGCAGGCCGTTTTTTTTTATGTTTCTTCCAGGTCCTTGAAGTAGACGGTGGATAGCTATAGTGTTTTAACTATCAAATACGCCGTTCACCCTCACCCCAACCTTTCGTTCCTCTTCGGAACGAAACCCTCAAGGGCGAGGGATATCTGAAATGTCTTAGTTGAAAGTTAAAATACTATATATCAACCAGTCATAGACCCTGCGACTTTTCTCGACATGTGTTGGTTAAATAAGGTAAAGGACCAAAACCCGTAAGGAAAAAGGCAAAACGATGAAACGTTCCAAGCCCAATACTGTATTTTTTATCAAGGAGGGGAATATGAATGAAAAAGGTTTCATGACTTTAAAACCTGGTACTCTCAGGCGTATGGTGGGATGGATCATTGTATGCGTACTGGCAATCATTCCTGTGGATGTTTCTGCGGCTGATTTACCTCGCGAGGCAGTTCTTCCGCTTTCCATGGCGACGAAGGCAGCCAGTGCAGCTGTAGAAAAATGTACGAAAGATGGATATCAAGTGAGTGCCGCCGTCGTAGATAGAGCTGGAGTCGTCAAGGCCTTGTTGAGGGAGGATGGAGCCGGTCCTCACACGGTGCAAAGCAGTCGTAAAAAAGCCTACACGGCTGCAAGTTTGAAGAGACCAACTGCCAAACTGGCAGAGTTAATCGCGAAGATGCCGGCTATTCAGGGGTTAAGGGATATGAATGAGAACATTCTCATGTTGGGTGGGGGCCTGCCGATCATCATGGCTGGAGAGATTGTCGGAGGGATAGGTGTTGGTGGGGCACCTGGGGGTCATTTGGATGTGGCTTGTGCGCAAGCTGGGCTAGAGAGTATCGGGGCTGTACCAAAAAGTTCGGCGGGGAAGTAAAGTTTCTGTTTTAGGTTGGGATGGTTATGTCATTGTCGTAAGGCTCAGTTCATTCGGCGTTACTCTAGAAATTTATATGCAGGACTGTTACGGAGTATCGGTAGGGGCAATGATGGAGATAAACCATTTTGGCTTTATGCGACCAAAGTCCGTCCGAGCATGAGTGCGTAAGGCCTTTTTAGGAACGAGGACGACAGGTCCTTGAGGCCCTTGCCAAAACACAACCCAATGCCAAACAGCTTTTGTGCCTTCACGATGCCACTT
>JAZFZJ010000159.1:0-2472 GCA_036443915.1 Nitrospirales bacterium | reverse complement strand
AACAGAAACGAAAGATCTCTACTCTACCAAAACCAAAATAGATTGATGCTGAAATCTTGAAAGGCTCTTCTCCAAATCGTGTGGGTCACTTCTGGGGTTTTTCACTCCCCTCCTTTGTAAGGAGGGGTAGGGGAGGTAGAGGGCCACGACAGCCGCTCAGGTCGCTCTTGGAGCACCCCATCCAGATTCGTTACTACGTCAGCAGCCTGCTGTCGAATCCGGTCCGGGCTTTCAGCATGGCTGCAGCTCGCTCCTTGCCACGGGCTCTACCCCACCTAGCCCACGCCTTCGCCAAAGCGCTCCGGCGCGCCGGCAGGTCCCCTTACAAAGGGGAGGGATGATCAGGGTGAAGCCTCAAGAAAGCCTGGCCACTTTTCCCACGGTCAAACAACCCACCTACCTCTTCTCCAGCAAGCCTTTCAGGACATGACTCGCCCCAATTTACCCACTCACTTGGGAGAAGACCCTCTTGAAATTTTCAAATTAGGAGTAATGACAATCAAGATTTTTAAGCAATACACCGAAATAACTAATAAAGGACTGTATCCTGAAAATTTTTCAAGCCTGTTGATTCTAGACTCATTGACACATCATCTACCTCCTGTCTGGAACAGATATTGCATTGCTAAACATTAGAGAAACTATTTTATTGTATCTTTCCTATAGTATTTGCGGGGAGAAACCTTTGGTCAACCACACCAATGGGGCTGGTTTTACTAAGAAATCTCGACCAGCGATGATCGTGCTCATACTGGCCAGTATTGTGTTTTGGACACATTTGTGTGCAGATATTGCCACAGCCTTGACTCCTCAAATCACGACGCCTTCCTCAACTGGCTCCCTTTTTGAAACGTCCACAATATTAGATGCCCGAGACTTGCTCCCCCCGGAACTGTTACAAGGCGACCATTATACTGTGCTCGACCAAGTTGAACCATTCCGATTTATTAACCATTTCACGATATCATCGCCATTTGGACAATTCGATGCCTACGGGCAAGACATGCTCCGGATTCGCATTCAGGAGATTCAAGCCTTAGGGAAATTACAAGAGGAAGGCGCACTGGATCAGATTTCGGCATTTGGCCATGGCGTGGCCCACGCGGTGGTAAGCCCTCTGAAGTTTTTGGTCAGTCTGTTGACCGATCCAGTGGAAACGATTATTCAAATTCCCAAAGGGCTATGGCGTGCCGCCACTCGCCTCAAGGAAATGGCCACCGGCGAGCGAGGGAATTTGGAAGATCCCGTAAGCAAGGAATTGATCGGTTTTTCGATGGTGAAACGAAAAATCGCCGACAAATTGGGAGTGGATGCCTACTCCTCTAATCCTGTGCTACAGGATACTCTCAATCGACTCAGTTGGGCCGGGTATGCCGGTGATACAGGCGTCCGCCTGCTCACCATTCCCGTGGCAGGTCCCGCAGGGGCCGTGTTAACGGGCACGACCTTGAGCACGACCGTCAGCGACATTCTACGGGACTATGCCCCGGAAGATCTTCGACGCTTGAACCGTGACAAACTGGAAGACATGGATATTGATGAATGGATCATCGAGGACTTTCTCAGCCATCCGTGGTACTCCCCTCGACACGAAACCGTCATCGTCCAAGCTCTCTCCGAAATGCAGTCTGTCCCCAACCGTGGCCGGTTTCTTGAAGTCGCGATATCGGCTCAATTCGAAGAGGACGCGTTGTTTTTTCAACGACTCTCGGAGATGTTGGTCGCCTATCACCATAATGTCCGGCCCCTGAGTGACATCGTGACCATCGACAACCAACTTGTCATGGGGTACGCCAATAATCATACGCTGATTGCCATGATTCCGATGGCTCGATTAGCCTGGCACCGGGAGGTGGCGGAGGCGGCACAGCGTATTCGGCATTGGAACAGTCCAGACCATTCAACTCAGAACGTGGAAGTATGGATTTCAGGAGAGCCCACCCCCACCGCGGCCAGAAATCTCAAGGCCTTGGGGCTCACCGTCAAAAAATTTGTGGGGAATCATTTGCGATGGGCTTCGGCAGGAGAGCCCCTTAACCTTGCGGCAAGCACTATTCCGTTTGGCAATTAGAGTCATTCCAAATACATTCCACAAACTCGAAATCCGAATATCAAAACTCGAAACAAATCCGAAATCCTAAATTCGAATTTTTCAGTTCATGTGCTTCGGATTTCGATATTCGAGCTTCGGATTTGCGCTTTTGCGCTTCTGTCATCAGCAGAGTGAGCGGGTTATAACACTTCCTCCTGACCTTTCGGTTTCCATTTCCGGGCTAACTGTTTGGCTTTTTCGATCTGAGCCGGCGTCATCACCTCTTCCAACATCGGCAACGCCATGAGGGCAGGATCCATGCCCTGGTTAGCTGCCAGGAAGGCCCATTTATATGATTGCACGTAATCCTGAGCCACACCCTCCCCTTTGAAATACAACAATCCTAAATGGTTTTGCCCAGCCGCATTGTCTTGCTCGGC
>JAZFZJ010000158.1:0-7823 GCA_036443915.1 Nitrospirales bacterium | reverse complement strand
GCTGTTACCCCACTGTCGCCATTCTGCAATTAGCCCCATTTGTTAGCCAAGACCTCCTTGAACCTCAACCGATTATCATTGATGCCAAATCAGGGGTATCTGGAGCCGGCCGCACACCCACCGCAGGATTACACTTTCCTGAAGCCCATGAGGCCATCCATGCGTACAAAATCACCACACATCGGCATACCCCCGAAATAGAACAAGGCTTAAGTCAATTGGTTTGTTCCCCTTCTTCATCATCGATAGCCTCTCCCCCATCCTTCATTTTTACTCCCCATTTAATCCCCATTAATCGTGGCATCTTGAGTACCGCCTATGCCAGACTCAAGCAAGGCACGAATCCATCCGCTGTCGAGGATGCCTATCAAAATTTCTATCGGGATGAGTATTTCATTCGCGTCTTTCCTCAAGCCGAAACGGTCAATCCCCACAATCTCCGAGGCTCCAATTTCTGTGACCTCAATTGTACCTATGACCCCCGCACTGGATATCTCATTAGCACGGGCGCCATAGATAATCTCGGTAAAGGCGCAGCCGGACAGGCAATCCAATGCATGAATCTCATGCTTAACCTGCCAGAAACGTTGGGATTGACCGGACCTGGCCTCTTTCCCTAAAACTTTCCATAGTCCTTTCTTTACACCACAGAATAGAATGATGACATGTCTAGGATAAATGGTGGAATCACAGCTCCCATTGGATTCGTAGCCGCAGGAATCCATGCAGGGATAAAACACACAAAACAACGCGACCTCGCTCTGGTCGTTTCAGAAAAACCTGGGCCCATCGCTGGGGTGTTTACCACCAATACACTCCCTGCCCCCCCCGTAGTTCTTAATCGACAACACTTGAAAAAAGGCCTTGGGCAAGCATTCGTCATCAATAGCGGCAATGCCAACGCCTTTACCGGACCCGAGGGATTCGAACATGCTAAAGAAATGGGGCACCTGGTCGCGAGCCAATTAGGTGTTACGACATCCCTTGTGTTTGTTAGTTCCACGGGAGTCATTGGGGTCCCTCTTCCAATGCCTGCACTACGAAAGGGAATCCCTCGCCTGATCTCAGCCTTGCGACGAGGTGGTCATAAGGATGCTGCCCAAGCCATTATGACAACCGACACATGTCCAAAAGCCATTGCAGTTCAACAGCGCATCGGGGGAAAGATGGTGACGATCGGCGGCATGGCTAAAGGCTCAGGAATGATCCACCCCGACATGGCCACCATGTTAGCCTACCTCACCACCGATGCAGACATTGATCAGCAAACCCTACAACACACGTTACGCACGGTTGCCGACCAAAGTTTCAACTGCATTTCCGTCGATGGCGAAACCAGCACCAATGACACGGTCCTCTGTCTAGCCAATGGGATGGCGGGCAATACGGTTATTCGCCGTTCCTCTGCTGCTCAGGTTCAATTCCAAACCCTGTTGCATAAAGCCTGTCACGTTCTCGCTATGGCAATCTGTCGTGATGGAGAAGGGGCCACCAAAGTCATCAAAATCTGCGTGACCGAAGCTGCCAGTCATAAAGCCGCCCAACGATTCGCACACACGTTAGCCACCTCTCCACTCCTCAAAACAGCCCTATTCGGAGCTGACCCGAATTGGGGTCGGATTATTGCTGCCTTAGGTCGGACAGGATGCCCACTTCGCCCTCATCGTATTGTCATCGCCTTTAATCACTTGAAGATCGTCAAAGATGGGAAAGGATTGGGACCACTCGTAGAACGGAAAGTTCGAACGATCATGCGCCAACCTTCCTTTACTATTTCTGTTTCATTGGGGATGGGAACGGGAACGGCCACCCGATGGACCACCGATTTGACGTACGACTATGTCAAGATTAATGCATCCTATCGGTCCTAAGGCTAAGTTGTTGCTATTGACCTCGTTTACAGAACATATGTCCTATGGTGTAGTAATTTTGAAATAGCGGCATAGTCTGTTGAATAATTAACGATTTCTTTATTTGCATCCCCTTCGGACACGTCTCATGAATTATCAAGGGGGAAACGGAATGGTAAAAAGGGCCCGTCCACCATGGCCACACGCGGCGGAAGGACGAAGCATACAAGATCCCACGGGGAAACCTGCGAGTGAGGAAAACGCCGCTGGAGGACGTTTTCAACGTTCCCCTATAACAGTCTCAACAGGGGACAAGGGAAATTGCCAGGGAGGAGGGATCCTTTTATTTTTTGATATCGTGGCGGGAAATGAGATCATGCAGAGTAGGACGACTGACTCCTAAAATGGTAGCGGCTTTCGTAATATTGCCACCAGTCTTGGTTAGGGATTGTTCAATGACTCTTTTTTCTACGGCATCGCGAGCCTCTTTCAACGTTGGCCCAGCCTGAGTCTCTTGGGGTTCTTCCAAATCTAAATCTTCCGGGGTAATTCTGAGATTGTCCGTCAGTGTTATGGCACGACGGATTCGATTCTCCAATTCACGGACATTCCCCGGCCAACGGTACTGTTCCAAGGCCAAAATGGCTTCACGAGAAAACCCGGAAGTCTTTTTCTTCGCTTCCTCAGAAAAACGTTGAAGCAAAGATTTACCAAGCATCACAATGTCCGCCCCGCGTTCGCGTAAGGGAGGGATAGGAATCGTCACCGTATTTAATCGGTAATACAGATCTTCCCGAAAACGGCCATCTTTCATCGCCATTTGAAGATCCGCATTGGTGGCTGCCAATACTCTAATATCAACAGGAATTTCCACTCGCCCTCCAACACGCTCAATATATCGCTCTTGCAATACTCTCAGTAATTTGACTTGCAACGCTGGTGAAATTTCTCCGATTTCATCCAAAAACAACGTTCCACCCTCAGCCGATTCAATCCGTCCCCGACGTTGTAAATGAGCACCCGTAAATGCCCCCTTTTCATGACCAAACAGCTCGCTTTCCAACAACGTTTCAGGAATGGCTCCACAATTAATAGCGATAAAAGGACCACCGTTTCTATGACTTTGCTGATGAATGGCACGCGCCACAAGTTCCTTCCCAGTCCCACTTTCTCCAGCAATTAAGACAGAAATATCTGTTCCCGCGACTCGTCGAATGGTATCATACACTTTGGCCATCGCCGGGCTGCTACCAATAATTTCTGGAAATCCTCGTTTTTCCTCGCGCTCCAGAAGTTTTTGATTTTCTTGTTCTAAGATCGTTAAATACCCAGCCCGCTGAAGAACAATTTTCAATACTTCTAAATCCACCGGTTTTTCCATAAAATCATAGGCGCCCAGTTGAATCGCCTTTAATGCATTCGTACGGTCTTGATTTCCGGTGATGACCACCACCTTCGCTAAGGGATTTCCATCGATCAACTGTTCTAAGGTACTAAAACCTTCTGAAACGCCATCTGCATCTGGTGGTAACCCCAAATCCAACGTGACCAAGGAAATTTTTTCCAGCTTAAGCAGCTCTACGGCTGCAACTCGATTCTCTGCCTCAAATACGGTGTAGAAAGGCTTGAGGCCCCATTTCATTTGTTCACGAATTTCTTGACTATCCTCAACCAAGAGAAGGGAAGGAAATGGCATATTTTCTTGAGTTTTACCAGATTTCATAATGCTCTCTTTCTTGAAAACACTTTGAACGCTTCAATCCATTTTTGAGACCAGTTCCCCATTGATCTGGGCAGAGTGGCTTGAGCCTCTGTTGTACCATTACCTATCGGCTACTGGAGCCGGAAACGTTACAATAACTTTGGTTCCTCGTCCTTCTTGGCTCTCAATGCGAATTACTCCCTGTTGGTCCTCCACAATTTGCTTACAGTGAAAGAGTCCCACTCCCAATCCCGTTTTTTTGGAACTCCTAAAGGGTTGAAACAGGTTTTCCAACTGGACAGCGGATATGCCAGGCCCGGTATCAACCACTTCAACCACGATCTGGATCCCATCATACGAAGTAGAAATATCAATCGTCCCCTTCTCACCCATCGCTTGCTGGGCATTAAGGATCAGGTTTAACAAGACGTGTTTTATGGATTCCCCATTGAGTCGGATGCTAGGAAGTTCCTTGCCAGGATGAAAGGTGGGCTTACACCCGGCCTTCGTTAAGGCCTCCAAGGTTTCTTTGACCAAGATATTCATATCAACTGGTTGCAGGACATAACCCCCATCTGTACCTGGGGATTTTGATTGACTGGCCAATTTAGCCATTAAGTCCATGATGCGTTGAGAAGTGCCACGAACCGTACGCATCGCAGAAGCCTGAAAGTCCGGATCATGCCCATAATGCTCAGCATTTTGAGCGACCATGGATAAACTTGATGCCAAATTTTTCAAATCATGTAGATAAAACCCAGAAAACCGGTGCACCGCTTCCCATTTGGCTGTCGAACTCCGTTCCTCAATTAATTGCAGCTGAATGAGCAGCATGGTCACATGATAGGCAATGGCACGAAGAAGATCAAAATCATCTTGGTCATAGGATCGATCATGTAATTCTTTGCTGAGCGTACAAAACCCGAGAAGGGGTCCCTCGTTTGTGGCTAAAGGCATACACACTTTCGCTTGTGTGACGGGGACAAAGTCTCCCCAATCTTTCACCTCTTGACTGTCCTCATCCACGAATACCAGCCCTTTTTGTTGTATCATTGCAAGGATAATGGGATGGCTCTCTGAAATCGGGGACGGGGGATCCTCGGTGTTTATTGATCGGATTTGATGAAAGCGTCTGTCCACGTCAAATTTTTTCCAAATGGTCACCCGTGGAGCCCCAAACGTCTGACTAAGCCATTCCAAATATCGATCCCAGATTTGTTGAGTATCATTGCAGGCGGAAAATGCTTCAGTCACTTCTAACCACTTTTGACGGTAATCATACTTGGTACGAAAAAAGTGGCGTGCAACAAACTGCTGAATTTCAGCACGCGCTTGGCGCGATACGATGACAACCACTAGCCCCATACTCGCAACAAACAAGAGCAACACCCCGAAGGCTTCCCCTAGTGCCCAGCCGGTTTGTCGAATCATCTCTGCGACAATTCCAACAAAAATTAAATACCCTCCGACCAATAAAAACGTGAGAGAGGTATACAGCGCATGATGACTCACCTGCACCTTCTGACGATAATCTTGCATTCGCCATCGTCCTAACCCAAATCCAATGAGCGCCAGTGAAAAGCATGCGGCAACGCCCCCTATCCAAGTAATGGTCTGTTTCCAAACCGGGAGCAATAGTAGTTGACTGGCCTGAACGATGGAAATCCCAGCTAATCCTCCCAACCCAATCAGTACAAATTTCAATTGATAGCGCAGTGGATCACGAACGGAGCGCAAAATCTGTTCAAGTTGGGATAATCCAATAATCAATGAAATTAAAATAAAACTCCAAAAAGCCAATCCTGCAGACCTTGTAAAGACAATTTCTCCATCACTGTTCAGTCCCATCACCCTATCTGGCCAAACCAGCACCGACACCCCTAAGATACAGGCCCCTCCCCCAACAATTTTCCACCATCCACTCCCGGTGAACCCCGAAGGGGAGGTTTTCTGCAAAAATGTTTGACTCACATAACCGAGCGCAACAGGGAACGCTACCTCACCCAACAAAATAAGCGTCTTCCACATGACGAGGTTTCTCTGAAAAAAATAACTCACCCCATTGAGCCCATGGATCCAGGCAATAATGACCATGACAAGGATTAGCGGGAAAAAAATGTGGCCTTCGTTTTTTTTTAAAAACAGCATGGCTCCCAAGAACAGGGAAATCCCCGCACTCAGGAAAAAGGGAAGGACCCACACACTCATAATGCCCCTTTTGGAAATTTTTGGGATTTAAATGACCGAGTGATCGGGCATATACTCAAGAACGGAAGGCCAGATATCATATAAAAATGCCACTCCATGATCGACGGCTTCTTGCACGGCACCATTGGGGACAGGGACTGAAATGCGGACTAAGGATCCATCTGTCCGATTCTTGATCAGCGCATCCCACACAAGATATCCCTTGGCCCAATACTCACTCGCAATGACCCGCCCACGGTCATGGTACCAATACAAAATGACTTGCTTATCCAATCCCTTTTGAATAAGAACCTTATTAATCGTAATGTCCACATTGCCAGGCATGAGGAGCGTCATCCAATCGGATTCTATAAATTGCCACCCAGCGCCTGGCAAGCAATTTTTAGGAGAATGGTAGGTCGCACCAGTCCGTTGACTTTGATAAAATCCTACATAAAGCCAAACAGGAAGCTCGGGGGCTTCACCCACCTTCTCTCCTTCATAACTTTCAGACAGCTCAGATTCTGCACCACCTTGTGCCGTAAAAGGAACGTAGACCCTCATCATATAATCACTCAAATTGAGAACTTTGAGAACATTTTCCTCTAGTTTCAGCTCTTTCCCCTGCCACTGATTGGAAATCCTCAAGGGAAACTCGGCAAAGGGTTTATTCCTGACCAGGTGCTCATCATGAGAAAGCAATTGGATGAAACCAAAGGCTCCTGCCAGCATTAACATGGCAATAAGAAAAGGCCATTTTTTCATGATGATTTCATCGTAATCTGGAATCTAAGATGTATGAGAGCGAAGAGGAAAGGGACCCTTGCCCAATCTTCCCAAAATAACTCCGCAAATGAACAACAAAATAAAGGCCACAAGAAAGACCAGCCATCCTTCAAATGTATGATAGAAACCCTCCGCCGACTCTTGGCCAAAATAATGGGCCAGAATGCCCGTTCCACTCACCCGAAAGGCATTTGCAATAATCGCAATGGGAATGGACAGCACAACCAACGTCCAGCGTTTCCACATCATCTCCTGGGAAAAATATCCATACACCGTCCCCAAGGCTAACAAGGCCACCAACGAACGGAGCCCGCTGCAGGCTTCAGCCACCTCCAAGGTCGTGGAGGCAAGCATAATCAGGTTTCCTTCGCGAAGAACGGGTATTCCTAAGGAAAATAAACAGAAGGTAGCCGTTTGAGCTGCAAAGATCTGCAAAGGAAAGGCAATGGTATTCACAATAATAGCCGGCAACGGAATCATAAAAATTAAAAACCCAAGAGGAAAACTTAAAATCCATAGGTATTTCCAACCGAGGATTAACAATATTATTCCAGCCAGAACAACGAGAAAGGAAACTCGTTGGATATAGAGTTCGGCTCCAATGAGGCCCACAACAAAGGAAAAAAGTCCCAGACCCAACAGGACTATTCCCCAAACACTTGGTGAGGTCATCAGATTTTTTAGAGCATCCCAACGTTCCCACACAAAATAAGCGGAGAGAAATGGAACCAAAAAGCCATGGGAATAATCAGGATCGTTATACCAATCGGTGCCAAGGGCCCACAAAACACCCCGATACAAAAAAAGAAGCAATCCGATAATAAGGACACTCGCGCCTATAGACCATGCTCCATTTTGAGAGCTTGAATAAGTAACTGGGTCATTCATACCTAATGATAAAGTACCTGATTTTGGGAAAAATTTAAAGCCTTTTAACTTAACGCCCCCTTCATGAGGCTCTCATGGTCTTTTCGACCTCCGTCCCCTCCCTACCTACTAGCCTGAGCAACACGAGGGATCGGAAGAATTTGTAAGAATTTCTGGCCCGACATGAAATGACCGCATTGTAATTGATTCCATAAATGGCCCATACAGGAGCTTTATTAGCTACATGAACTGGGATTAAAGCCTCTATCTGGCCTAATAGGGACAAACCGCCACACCGTTAGCGTTAGAGTATTTTTCGGATAAAGGTCGGTGATACTGTAAAAATCAATTAATTTTTTATGCACTTTCTTCGTCCTTCCTTCTACTACCTGAAAGACCAAAACAGGTTTCTACCTCCCCGATGTAATCCT
>JAZFZJ010000157.1:0-2689 GCA_036443915.1 Nitrospirales bacterium | reverse complement strand
ATGGCAACAAACCAAAAGGTTTCCATGAACGATACCCTTCCTACTAGACCAAATCGACCAAGGGTGTCGGCACACTCGGATTCTTGGGTGCTGGACCGTGCGAGACTGTTTCAGCGAACAGGAATAGGAAAAGAATACCCATGAGAAAATACATCCCCGCAAATCCAATCAACGTAAAAAGCGCATTGCCAGAATGAACCAGTGGGGAGATTCCCTCTTCAGTCCGTAACAATCCATAAACCAACCAGGGTTGGCGGCCTAATTCAGCCGTCATCCAACCAGCCGTCGTGGAAATATACGGGAAGGGAGCAATCAATAAAATCGCCCACAAAACTAACTTGCTCTTAAAGAGTGTCCCACGCCACAACAGGAACATGGCAGGAACCATAATGACGAGAAAGATCGATCCCAACCCAACCATAATATGGTAAGAATAATAGAGGAGCGGGATATTATCGGGCCATTCGTCGCGGGGAAAGGCATCCAACCCTTTAACTTCTGCCCAGAGCTCATCATAAATCAATAGACTCAATCCCCAGGGAATTGTCAAAGGATTATCGAGGGTCATGGTTTCCATATTGGGCTGGCCGACGAGAACCATCCCAGCCCCTCTCTCCGTCCGAAAGAGGCCTTCAAACGCCGCGCCGGTAACCGGTTGAAATTCAAAGACCTGTTTCGCGTTTCCATGGCCAGTTGGAAAAAGGAGAAGCAGACTGGCAAGGGCCCCAGCCGTGACGCCTGTCCGCAAAAACGTCTTGGCAAAATCGGGATGCCGACCGGACAAAAGATAAAAGGCTCCCACACCGGCCATGACAAACGATCCTGTTGCCACAGCGGCGGTCATATTATGGGAATATTGCCAGACCAACCAAGAATTGGTGAGCAGACCCCACAGGGAGGTTAAATGAAAACTTCCATCCTCGGCGATTGTATAGGCCACCGGATGCTGCATCCACGCATTGGCAGCCATAATGAAGTAGCCTGAGAGCCAAGACCCAAAAAACAGCAGAAGAGAAGCCACCCAATGTACTCGCGGCCCAAACTTCTTTTCGCCGAACAGCAAGACACCAAGAAACGACGATTCCAGGAAAAAAGCGAAAATTCCCTCCATAGCCAAGGTTTGGCCAATAACACCTCCGGTCAACTCGGAAAACTTGGCCCAGTTAGTTCCAAACTGGAATTCCATCGGGATTCCAGTGACGACACCAAAACCAAAACTCAACGCAAATATCTTAATCCAAAAGCGAGCTGCATCCTGAAAATGTTCCTGGCCGGTCCAAAGCCCACGACTCTTTAAATAGAAAATCAAGAGCGCCAGCCCCATGGTCAGTTGCGGAAAGAGATAATGGAAGGTAATGGTAAATGCAAACTGAAGACGATCATAAAGAAGGGCGGTTTCCATAACGTTCTTTTGGGGCTTATCGTCCGTCTGTATTTAGACCCTCTTGGGTAAAGAGGGAGAGGTAGATACTATAGACGATTAACATTCTAACGAGTTAAGAGGCAATTGGAAATCGAAAAGTTTTGGAATGCCAAACAGTTGTGATAAATCTTAACATTCCTCCCCATACCGCTTCATAATCATAGAAAAGGAATAGATTGGCAACTCATGAAGTGCAAACATTGCCGAATCGAGGCAAGAGCAAATAAACCTAATCTATTGTGGATGTAAGGGTAGAAAAAAATCTATGAGGGGAAGGGGGGGGTATCAGAAAACAGAAGCCGTGAAAGACGAAATGTAGATAATGGTAAAGTGTTACGTTTTGGGTCGAAGAATCAGGTGCCCCGCTTGTTGATCAATGTTCCAGTTATAACCATTCAGGAAATTTAACCCAAGTAACCCATCAATTCCATGTCCACCTAAATTCTCCATAACAAACACTCGAACATTGGTTCGTTCCGCCTCTCCTAACTTTATGGATTTCACCAGGCCAATCCACGCTTCGCTGTCTCCACTGGCCGTGCTAACCGTGGCTGTCCCGCGTCGGGAATCAGGCGATAACCCAATATCAAAAGCAAGCTCTGACGAAAAAGCCGTGGAAGAGGCTCCCGTGTCCACAATGAGTTTCACCTCATGGAGGTCATTGATTTCGACATTGGCCACCCACACTCCCTCCCATTTCAACGGCACAACAACTTCGTCTTCAACCGTTGACCACGGTGCCTGGTCAGTAGAACGTGGTGCTAATAGTGTAGCCGCAACCTTTTTGAGATCGAGTTGAGGATCTTGGGAAAGATGCTGAAAAACCAAATGGCCCCCAAGCATTAATAATGCCGAGAAAACCGCGTATCGCACAATTGGATATCCCATAGAGACCTTCCCGTGGATTGAGGAGTCATGACTTTTCATGAAGGAACAGAATGTATGGTTTTCTCCTCGGTTCTCTCCAAGAATTCCTTGATAATCTATTGATAATCAATCAAAAGATCAGGTGCTGAGAAGAAGCAGGTTTTTGTAGAATATTGAAGGAAAACACGGTAAGGTCACGGAAAATGTCTAAATACAGCAAAAAGGGGGTGGTCAAAAAATTATGGCGAAACTGATTGAGCACCCGACAAGAATTCAAGCAGCGGGGAATAAACCCAAGTTGATCGACGAGTTTTTGGGACGGGTAACTTCTGACACCACCCAAGTCAGTATTGCACGGATGCAAAGTCCGTCGGGTTGGGAAGAGCCCGGACAGACCCC
>JAZFZJ010000156.1:0-14930 GCA_036443915.1 Nitrospirales bacterium | reverse complement strand
GGCATCTTCCTCACGGGTGCAGTCACGTGTGTCGGCTTTTATCAACATGCCTGGTTTCATACGGGAAATCTTGCACTCATCATCTTTCTCACCATATTCCTGACTATAACCTGGTTCCATCAACGATTGAAATCTCGGCTTCGTCGATTGGGGCTTTGGATGGCCATCAAACAAGACAATCTCGCGCGACTCCGCCTCGATTGGCCCAACATTCACGTCACCACACATAGCAATCCCCCACATCATCCCTTTGCCCTGGACCTTGATCTGACCGGATCACATTCCTTACTCACACTCTTAGATACCACCTTTTCCTTGAATGGACAGACTCGCTTAGAAACATGGCTCTTTCAGGCTAACAATCCCGAACCCGACGGAATACCCTGGAACACTCGACAGGCGTTAATACAAGAGCTCACGCCCCTATCTCGCTTAAGAGATCGTTGTCTTTTAGCCACACGCCTTATGAGTCCCCATCCCCTCAATGGAACCCGAATTCTCTCCTTACTCCAGCAATCCATCGCATTACCACACCTCCCATGGATTGTGGGAGCGGCCTGTGGCCTGACCGCCCTGACTTTCGGCTTAGGCATGTGGACCATTTTTGCTGGAGCTCCAAATTTTTGGGTACTCCCATTAACCATCTACGTCGGAATCTATTTCCTGCTCTCAGGATCCATCACACCGCTTTTTGGCCGAGTCCTCGCGCTTCATGTAGAACTTGAAAAGCTGGTTCAGGTCATCAGGGTACTGGAAAAATCCTGTTTCTCCAAGCAACCGACCATCAGCCAACTCGGCAAACCGCTTCTCAATGCGGAGGCCCGTCCCACTCGGAGTCTCAACCGGCTGAGCCGCATCTGCCAAGGACTCAGTGTGAAAGCCCACCCGCTTATTCACTTGTGCCTGAATGTGCTGGTTCCCTGGGACTTATTATTCGTCAGAAAGTTAGATCGCCTGCTCACCCAACTCCGTCAAACACTTCCTGAATGGTTGGACACCATCGGAATATTGGACGCAGCCAGCGCACTCGCTCGATTTGCCTATCTGAATCCCGATTACCAGTGGCCACAATTGGAAGCCCCTCAGGTTGAGTCGCACAAACCCGGGCTGACCCTTCGCGGGATCGGGCATCCTCTCATTCCTCGCTCCAAGCGCATCACGAATGATCTAGAGTTACGGGGCCAGGGCCATCTTCTCCTGCTGACGGGATCCAACATGTCTGGGAAAAGCACGTTCCTTCGGACAGTCGGCATCAATCTCTGTTTGGCCCAAGCTGGCGGGCCAGTGTGTGCGGAAATATTTTCCTGGACATGGTTACGTCTCTTTTGTTGCATTCGGGTCACGGACGCCTTGGACGAAGGCTTGTCCTATTTTTACGCCGAAGTCAAACGGTTAAAAGTGATCTTGGATGCCCTGCGAGACACCAACCCCCACCCCGTCCTGTATCTCATCGATGAAATCTATCGAGGAACCAATAATCGGGAACGCCTGGCTGGAAGCGAAGCCTTTGTTCAGGCCATACAACAAAGTCGAGGGTTAGGAATGATCTCCACGCACGATTTAGAACTCACCCGATTGGCCGAGAACAATGGAGCCATTCGCAATGCGCATTTTCAAGAATCGGTAGAAGAGGGCACCTTGCACTTTGATTATCAACTCCGAACCGGTCCTTGCCCAACAACCAATGCCCTCCGCATCATGGCCCAAGAAGGCCTCCCCGTGCCTCAAGACTCGGCTCGAATGAACCAATCCGACACATAAATAATCTAACATGGAGTAGATAGGATGAGTAGGTTACGGAGTGATGAGGTCTACATTGCCTTGAACTTGTTCCGTTTTGGAACCGGTAGAGGTCCCGCAGTGGGCACACAAATATTCATAGAGGTTCCCGCTGGGAAGGACTAAGAGGAGGCGTTCACGAGTCGGAGTGGCTGTTTGACAGGTTGGGCAAAAAAGTAACGAGGCTCGAAGCGATTCAAATTGTTTAGGCCTTTCTTGGGGAACGGGGCCACGCCGCATTCGCATCCGAGTTTGAGGCCCCGGATCGCCTGGAAATGATGACAAAGGCATGGGCTGATCTTAGCCAAGTGGCAGGGATCGGTCAAGAATTTTCACCAAAAGCCTCCTTATCGTATCCTAAACGAATATTGTCGAAGTACAGCACAAAGGATTCAGAAGGGGCCACAGCAAAGAACACGACGGATTGAATAGCGGAGAGATCCATTTCACGACCAGCCGGGGCATTTCGAATTTCGTTCAGAGGAATCCTAATACGATTGAACCCTGGCGCCACAGTTATCGCGGTATTGAAACGATCTTCATACTGCCAATTATGCTGTTGATCATGGATACGAAGAACAATCGTGCGTTCTTCAGGTAACTCTGAAAAAATATCAACAGCAAAATAACCAAATCCTCGCCATTCCGGATAGGGCTGGGTAATCCTCACACTGGGATACCGCACTGGATGAAACACCACTCGACCCACTTTGTCCCCAGGAGACTTAGCCCATCCTGAAGGAGAAGAAACCACCTGAAGATCACTTCCCTTGGTACTGACGAACAACATCTCCCAGCCAGAGGTAAACTGGCAAAGGACAGGAATCTGCATGGCCCGATGACGGTACGCATTGCCCCAGACGATAACCGGGGTCAGGGTTGCAAGGAGCAAGAGAAAGACCCCAAGGCGCACCAGATGATTTCGAGGAGCCTGTTGCCAACGTGACCACCCCGTACATTGCCGGTCAACCGTCACAAACCAGACCAGTCCATACGCCCCGCCGATCAGGTCACGAAGAACGTCTCCGACACTGGGATATCGCGTGCTCGAAAAAATCTGGAACATCTCACTACTCACAGCCAAAATCAGGATTCCGATACTCGCTACCGCATAGTGTTTTCCGTTTTGGGAAGGCCAATGAAGAAACAGGTGCCGTGACACAATGACAAGGAGAATAGCTAAGAGGGCAAACAGAACCACATGCGCAAAGTTGTAAATCGCTATCCAAAGGAAGGACCGAAAGGGAAAGGGAACCCATAAGAGGGAGAGAAGAAGAGTAATGGCAAGGAGGCCAGACCCAACAACACTGAAATGCGGGCGAGGAGACACCGAAGAATTACCGGTCAACGTGTGTTTCGCACTGAATCATCAAGAGAACTGCGATACCTTTTGAGACGAGCCATCGTTCGTATAGTGGCTCAAGATTCCTCATAAAACAAGGCCTTCCCACCCAGGACGGATTCAACCTCTTTGTAATCTGAAATATCAGGGACTAAGCAAAGGCAGCGTTTGGGGTTTCATCAAACGATACCTTGCCAGCTCGAAAGAGAATAGGTTTGGATGTATGCGTGGAAATCCGCTCCCCCGGAAGGATGATCCCCACAAGATTTAACGGATCCGCAGGGGAAAGGCGAATCTCCTGAGCTCCAGCTTGCGGATCACGACGAACGGCGCGCAACACTTCGACGGCTTCCGGCAGCGCAAATTGCTCTCCCGTGAATCCACTGACAAAGCGTCCACCGCGCATCTCTCCCCGCCATTCCAGTTTCCGATACTGCACCAACAATTCGCGCCAGGTCACCGGCAAGGATTCACGTTTCAACAGATCGCGAAAGACCACGCCATAGCGACGCGCCAATTGCTTCGCCCACAATTCATGTGAGTGAGGAGCGGTCTGTTCTTGTGTTCGCTCTTCATCGTGATTCGCCTGCAACACATCCCAGCGCCCCGCACTATGCCGAGGTCTCCGTGCGCGATCCTTGCCCTCAGCTCGTCGCCGCCTGGGATTCAGCAAGGCCCGCAACGGGTCAAACCCATCAGCGGTGACCAATCCCCCTGCGACCAATTCCCACAAGGCCTGTTCCACTTCAGCCGCCAAATGCCCAGTCCGACTAGTGAGATCTGCAAAAAAACTGGCTCCCCGTTGGCTCAAACAATCCACTACGGCTTGGGCCACACCACTCAGGGTCATACGAGTTTCCAAGGGTCCGACCACTGCTCCACGCCTGGCAAGCGAAAGAATCCATAACGTATCATCTCGATGGAACAGGCTAATCGGAGCCAAACTGGTGGGCGTAATGGGACGGGAAATCGTATCGGATTGCAGCACCTCCATTCTCAAACTCCACTCCCCTGTCAGTCTTTCCGGCTGTTTACTAACAACAGATGACCGTATCTTTTTCGGTTCGGGAAGGGTGAGCCGACCCCATACTACTTCGCCGCGCAGACAGAGATTGTCGATCCATTCGGGTTTGTATGCAGCCATTCGGTCTTTGAAAAGGGACGACTCCCAGACAGAAGCGGGCGCTTCAAAACCTGCTAATTGCGAGATGATTTCGCGAAGACCGGCTTCACCATGTAATTGAGACCCGGGCGCACAATGCTGCCACCGAAAGAGGAAGCGCATAAAATCGGATGCCGCCACCGGTTCGATTTCTCGACGTAAGGCGGTGACGGTTCGACGATGAATGCGAGCGAGGAGACTGCGATCGCACCATTCTTCTTTTGGAGTTTCTGACGCTTCCCCCCTCACCCTACCCTCTTCACCCTGGGGGCGAGAGTCAGAAAGGAAAAATGGCTCCCCACTTGGTTCTGTACCATCACCCTTGCGCGCTCCCTGGAAGAGAGAGGGGGACAGAGAAGAAACCGGGCGGAAGTGGCCGCGCAAGACTTGGCCTTGACCCTCTAGATGCAACAAGGCCTGCTGCACTAAGGCATTGGAAAAGCCCAATCGTTCAGCCAACTCATAGGCCGTCACAGGACCAAGATGAGGCATCCAGCCTTGCACAATATATTGTGTTGCTGTTTCAGGTGTGAGCCATTCACCATCAGAAGAAAACGAGGGAATAGCAGATTGGGGATTCAGGACCTCCGCATGAGGATACACCGCTTGTATGCGCGGAAAATGTTCTTTGGTCGTCCATCCTTCAATGAAGTTTTCTGCTTGCGACACCTCCGGCTGCACGCGAAGAACCAGCACTCGTCCATCCGCCACTAAGGCATCAAGATAATCGTGCCACGGTTCCCCAAGCGAAGTCGGCAACCACCCCACAACTTGCAGCACATCGAACAATTCATCGACATCACGAACCATCGGCCAGGCTTCCTCTACTACCGCCTCAATAGCGGCCGGATCCAACGTCCCGACTTTTCCATCAAACTCAGTCGGCAAGGTACGCCGTAAATTCACCGCACGAGCCCGCCGTTCTTCTAACGGCGCGTCATCCAAAAACGCATAGGGATTGGCATTCAGAATTTCATGGGCGAAGGGCGAGGGCACCGGCGACTCTACCACCCGCACCTGAATCTCCTGTGTATCAATTCTTTCGAGTACTTGTCGCAAACCATCCAGATCCATGGCTTCCGTCAAACAATCGCGCAGGGTTTCCTGGACGAGCGGATGCTCTGGCACAGGAATATCGCCCACATGATTATCCCCACAGGCCGCGGCCATTGGAAACGCCGCCGCAAGTAAATCCTCGGCCCGCATCCGTTGCAAATGCACCGGCACGCGTTTGCCATTTTGAAAACGCAACAAGGCCAGAGACCGGCTCACATTCCACCGCCACCGCGTCAGAAACAAGGGAGTAGCCAGGGTGGCTTGAATCAACACGTCACGCACGGTTTGAGGTTGTAGAAATTGGAAAATCGCGTCCAAAGGAAAACTGTGCTGTTCACCCAATGACAGCACCAACCCATCGTCCGTTGCCGCGGCTTGTAATTCAAAATCGAAATTTACGCAAAAACGTTTGCGTAACGCCAAGCCCCACGCGCGGTTCAGTCGACCCCCAAACGGCGCATGCAGCACGAGCTGCATTCCTCCGGCCTCATCAAAAAAACGCTCAGCAATGACACAGGTCTGCGTGGGCACCCCACCTAAAATCTGCACGCCACCGGCGACATAAGCCAACAGTTGGTCAGCGCCAGCAGCCTCGACGCCACACTGTTCAAACAGCCACTGACGAGCCGAGGTATCACCGGATGTCGCGCCACCCTCCAACAACTGATAAATATTCTCTCGCACCTCCGCCACCGCATGCGATAGTTCTCTCGACCGTGAGGGAGCTTCTCCCCGCCAAAAGGGAATATTAGGTGGTTGGCCATGCGCATCTTCTACACGGACTTTTCCCGTTTCAATCGCCCGAATGCGCCAAGAGGTCGTACCCAACAACATGATGTCGCCCGCCAAACTTTCAATGGCAAAATCTTCATCAACGGTTCCCACGACCATGCCGTCAGGTTCCGCGACGACCGAGTACGTCGCGGTTTCGGGAATGGCGCCACCAGAGGTCAAGGCCGCCAGCCTGCCGCCACGCCGAGGACGCAATCGGCCCTCATGTCGGTCATAACTCATCAACGCATACAACCGTCGTCGGCCCGGCACAAACCCCTCAGCAATGAGTTGCACGAGCGATTCAAACGTTTCCCATGTCAACTCCCGATACGGATAAGCCGACCGGCAGACATCGAATAAGGCCCGGACGTTCCACTCTTTCGCCGCAACTTCTGCAATCAGATGTTGCATCAAAATATCTAAGGGAGCTGACGGGATCTCAATCGTCTCCAAATCACCCTGCCGAATACCTCGCACTACAGCGGCACATTCCACCAACTCATCCCGTGTGGTACAAAACAACCGCCCTTTTGGCACCGCTCCCACCCAGTGACCTGCCCGCCCCACACGCTGGAGACAGGTGGCAATCGCACGGGGAGACCCAATCTGGCACACCACATCGATAAACCCAATATCGATACCTAATTCCAATGAAGCTGTGGCTACCATCACCTTGATCTGCCCGGTCTTGAGTCGCTCTTCTGCCCCCAACCGAAGCTTGCGAGATAAACTGCCATGATGCGAGGCCACCTGTGCTTCGCCTAGCCGCTCGCCCAGATGATGCGCAATCCGTTCCGCTAGTCGGCGGGTATTGACAAATACCAGGGTGGACCGATGCTGCTCGGCAATCTCTGCGATACGATCATACACCTCAGACCACATCGCGTTGGTGGCAATGGCACCCAACTCATCCTTGGGCACCTCCACCTGTAGGTCCAGCCTCCGCCGATGGCCTATATCCACAATCTGACATCCCGTCTCCTCCAAGAACGATGTTTGTGCAACCTGGGGACGATGAGCGGATTCCCCAACCAAAAACTGCGCCACTTGTTCCAAGGGCCGCTGCGTGGCCGACAGGCCAAGGCGCACCAAACGTTTCGTGGTCACCGCCTCCAATCGCTCCAAGGACAACGCTAAATGGGATCCACGTTTATTCGGCGCGAGGGCATGAATTTCATCCACAATTACGGTATGCACTCCGGTCAACAATTCCCGGCTCCGTTTGGCGGTAATCATGAGAAACAACGACTCGGGGGTGGTCACCAAAATATGTGGAGGGTGTTTTAGGAGTTGCTGGCGTTGCGCAGGAAGTGTATCGCCTGTCCGGACTTCGACTCGAATGCGTGGAGCCAGAAAGCCCGCAGACAAGGCCAATTGGGTAATTTCGGCCAACGGCTGTTCCAAATTTTTGTGGATATCATAACTCAGCGCCCGCAGAGGGGAGACATACACCACTTGAATGCCTTCAACCAATTCACCCCCAATGGCCTGACGAAGCAAATGGTCGATGCAGGTAAGAAACGCCGCCAGCGTTTTTCCGGACCCAGTGGGTGCGGAAATCAGGGCATGCTGCCCGGAATGAATCGCTGGCCAGCTGGCACGTTGTACATCAGTCGGTTCCCCCAATTGAGTTGTGAACCATTCTTGAATCACCGGATGAAAGGACTGGAGCGGCATCAGTTTGATCTTTCCCCCTCCTTTGTAAGGAGGGGGACTTCTCTCGAAGAGAGAGAAGTCGGAGAGGTAGAGGATTCAACCAATTACAGTATCCTAGAACTTCCACTCCGAGGGGTAAAGCCCCCGTTAAAAATGGGCTAAAGGAACCTCTAGCAATTTGTCAGGTGATGGTAAAAAACAAGAAATCAAGAAGGGGGGTATGGTCTTCCTTAAATTTGTGATAACCTAAATTACTGAATAGGTAGAACCGATCAGATGAGGTAAGGAATATTGGGTGAAAAAAATGCCTAACGCATTTCTCCGGGTCTGGTTGATTTTTTGGGTCATTACTCTACCCTTAATTCACATCCATCCAGAAGCCGATCATGCTCATGGAATGTCGGGGCACGTTCATGGTGGAACCTACCATTCGATTTTACTCAGCACACCCATTTGTGCCTACCAAGATCATCCACATCATCATGATTCCTTTTCCCCAGGAGACACATTTGGACCCTCTGAGTCCCCATCGCATCCACCCCATGGTTTTGAACACGCTACCTATAGTTTTTCTATTATTAAACCCTCGATAGATCTTGAGTCGGAGAAGTCAGAATTTCAAAATGATGGCGTTGTGACATACAATGTTGAATCATTGAATGTGCCCTATGTTTCAAAACCGGATGTCTCTGTACGAAAAAGACTCTTCTCAATTCTTCCCAAAACTCTTTCCCCTCGCGCTCCGCCAGTTCTCACCATTTAAATTATTAGTGTTCCCGAATTCCCTGACTGTTGATCAGGGTGTGGAAACCTCCAAACTCATTTAAGACTAACGTTTCGCAGGGTCGTTGGGGGGATTCCACCTTTATTGAACTGTGCTTAGGCTCTACGTAAATCCTAAAGAGGTGTGTCGTGGTAGTTCATTTCATCATTCTCCTTCCTTTACTTTTGGTTCAAGCATGTTCTGATTCACCGGAACCCGCTAAAGAAGTCCGTTCAGAAGTGGCTGAGACGTCTAAGGCGTCAAGCCCCTCGCCACTTCAACTCCCAGCCTCAGCACAACAACGGATCAAGACGGCACTCGTAACAAAACGGATGCTCTCCAAAGCGATTACCGCACCGGGTAGGGTCGCTTTGGATCTTGCAAAGATGGCCAAGGTGTCCTCGCGAATCGAAGGTCAGGTGGAAAAGGTTTTCGTGCAATTAGGGAACCATGTGAAAACAGGTGATCCCTTGCTCGCGATTGGGAGCCTCAAGCTAGACGAATTGGTTCAGGAATTTTTGGTCTCTCAAGTTCAAGTGGATCTTCGTAAAGCCAACTTTGAAAGAACGCGAAAACTCCACGCCGAACAAATCGTTTCTGAACGTCGCCTGATGGAAGATCGAGCGCAATATTTTGAGGCCAAAGCAATCAACCAGCATGTCACAGAAAAACTACAGAACATGGGTTTGTTGAAAAAAGACCTGAACGAACTTCTTCACAGCCATACGATGGAGGGCCATCACTACATCATTAAAGCACCATTGACCGGAACCATTTCGGAGCAAACCGTTGTGCTTGGTCAGGGTGTCAGCACCGGCGATCACCTATTTGAGGTCGTGGATATTCGGCAAGTCTGGGTCTTTGCCAATCTTCCTATTGAACAGGCACAGCGATTCAAAGAAGGTGACCGCGGTACCATCCTTGCCAAAGGCCGGAAACCGATTGAAGCACCTTTGGCTTATATCGCGCCTATAGCAGATAAGGCGACTCTGACCATCCAGCTTCGGTTTGATGTCGATAATCGGGAGGGTCTTTTAAAACCTAACGAATACGTGGAGGTTCGTTTGGAAGAAGGGGCTGCGTCCATTCTGGCTATACCTGTGACCGCGCCAACCTTAGTCGAAGGGGTTCGGGGAGTATTTGTGAAACACAACGACGACTATACATTTACCCCTGTAAAGCTTGGGCAAGAAAGCGATGGATGGATCGAGGTGACCGAAGGTCTCACGACTGGAAACGAAGTTGTGATTGAAGGTGTGTTTGATTTGAAAAACTCACTTCTTAAAGATTCAATCGCAGGGGATTGACTCTACATTCCATGGAACGACTTCTCACCCTCTCTCTTCGTTATCGCTTCTTCACGCTCGTGACCCTTCTTCTGGTCATAGGAATGGGTGTGTATTCGTTAAGGGAGTTGCCCATTGATGCCGTACCCGATCTCACACCCGTGCAAGTCCAGATTCTTACCCGTGCACCGGCATTAGGTCCTGTCGAAGTCGAGCAATTCGTGACCTTTCCCATTGAAACGAACTTGAGCGGACTACCCGGCCTCAAAGAACTTCGTTCGATTTCTCAATATGGTATTTCAGTCGTGACGGCAATTTTTGAGGATCATTTAGATCTGTACTTTGTACGCCAACTTGTGAACGAACGATTGGCTGTAGCGGTTGAACAAATTCCCTCAGAATATGCGCGGCCCATGATGGGCCCGCTCACCACTGGCCTTGGTGAAGTGTATCAATTCACGCTCAGCGGCGGGGGCTATAGCCCCATGGAGTTACGCACGTTGTTGGAATGGGACATTGGACGTCGGCTGCGTTCGGTCCCCGGCGTAGTCGAAGTGAATATTTGGGGAGGGCGGGAAAAACAGTTTCAAGTGATGGTGGATCCCCGAAGACTTCTGGCGATGAAGCTTTCTCTCAAAGATGTCTATGAAGCCTTAGAGCGAAACAATGCCCTAGCTGGTGGTGGTTATATTGTGCACGAACGGGAACAATTTCTTATTCGCGGCGAGGCCATGGCCAAGGGGGTGACGGATCTCGGGAAAATTCTCGTGAAGCATGCCCCTGGCGGAATTCCTATTTTCATTAAGGATGTGGCCCTTGTGCAAGAAGGCGCCAACCTCAGAATCGGTGCCGCCACCAGGATGGGAGAAGAGGAAACCGTCATTGGCATGGTGCAAATGTTGGCTGGGGCCAATGCCGAACATGTGGTGGAACAAGTCAAAATTCGCGTGCAGGAAATTCAAGCCTCCTTGCCTGTTGGTGTGGTCATTGAACCGTACTACGATCGTTCAATTTTTGTCTCTCAGGTCATTCAAACCGTTCGGACGAATCTGTTGGAAGGCGGGTTACTCGTCATTGCCATCTTATTTGTGTTCCTGGGAAATTTCAGATCAGGATTGATTGTTGCGGCGGCCATTCCCATATCTATGCTCATCGCGTTTGCCGGTATGCTCAAGATCGGCATTTCCGGAAATCTCATGAGCCTGGGCGCAATCGACTTTGGCTTGCTGGTGGATGGATCGGTGGTGATGATTGACAACATTCTTCGAAAGTTGAGTAGTCTGAAGGATCGGTCAGTTGCAGCCAGAGTCCAGGGTATACAAGACGCGGCGAAAGAAGTGTTGCGCCCCATTACATTCGCCATAGGCATTATTATCTTGGTCTATCTTCCCATTCTGACTCTCACAGGGGTGGAAGGGAAAATGTTTCGCCCCATGGCCTTCACGGTCATCTTTGCCCTCGTTGGGTCACTCATCTTTGCCGTGGCTGCCGTTCCGACTCTCGCGTTTTGGTTTGCCAAAACCCAAACGAATCATGAAGAGACCTGGCTGCTTCGAAAACTTCGTAATATCTATGAACCCTGCCTTCGCTTCTCAATGAGTAAGCCCCTCTTGGCTGCAGGGTCAGCCATCGTGCTGTTTGTTATGAGTTTGTTCATCGGCACTTCGTTGGGGGTCGTTTTTATGCCTCGCTTGGATGAGGGAGACTTGGCTATTCAAGTGTGGCGTTTGCCGAGCGTATCTCTTGATGAATCCGTGGCTACTGCACTCCAGGTGGAAACGAGTCTTCTAAAATTCCCCGAAGTCATTAGAGTCGTCTCTAGAACAGGAAGCCCTGAAGTCGCCACTGATCCTATGGGCATTGAACTCTCAGATGTTTTCGCCATCTTAAAGCCGAAGGATCAATGGGTCAGTGCCCGGACTAAAGACGAATTGATCGAGAAAATGCAACAGGCCATTTTGGAATCGGTACATGGAGTGGGCCTAGGGTTTACCCAACCAATCGAAATGCGATTCAACGAACTCATTGCCGGAACGCGATCAGACATTGCGGTAAAAATATTCGGACAGGATCTTTCTGTCCTGCGTAATCATGCGGAACAAGTTGCCAATGTCCTACAAGGTATTCCAGGAGCGGCCGATGTCAAAGCCGAGCAAGTGTCAGGGGTTCCGCGCATTCGTATTATCGTGGATCGAGACCAGATTGCTCGCTACGGCATAAATGCCGATGAGGTGTTGACCTATGTCCAAACCGCCCGTGCAGGGCAACGCGTGGGAACGATTTTTGAAGGCGAACGTCGTTTTGCTTTGGTCGTGCGTCTGACCGACCAATCCTCAGCCAGCCCTGCTGCTCTCAGAAACCTACTGGTGCCAACTCCGCATGGCGAATTGGTGCCGTTATCCCGTATCGCGCAAGTGGTGGTGGATGAAGGACCGGCTCAGATTAGTCGAGAAAATAATCATCGCCGAATCGTGGTGGAAGCGAATATTCGAGGCCGAGATTTGGGAGGGTTTATGGCCGAAGCGCAACAGACCATCCGGGAAAGCGTATCGCTTTCCCCCGGATACTATCTGGAATGGGGAGGCCAATTTGAACACCTGGAGGAAGCCACTCAACGCTTAGCCATCATCGTGCCCATCACGTTGCTCCTGATCATTGGCATGCTCTCTCTCATATTCGGCACACTTCGACCCGCCTTTCTTATTTTTCTCAATGTCCCCTTAGCCCTGTCAGGAGGAATCTTGGCGTTGTGGGTTCGCGGACTTCCTTTGAGTATTTCTGCCAGTGTGGGCTTCATCGCGTTGTTTGGCATTGCTGTTCTCAATGGGGTGGTTCTGGTCTCACGAATCCGCTCGCTAGAGGGACGGGGGCTGGCACTTGAACAGGCCGTTATCCAAGGAGCGTTAGATCGACTCCGTCCTGTATTAATGACCGCGTTGGTGGCAAGCCTGGGATTTCTTCCCATGGCTCTGGCTACCACCATGGGTGCTGAAGTCCAACGTCCGCTTGCCACGGTCGTGATTGGTGGTTTAATCACCTCCACCGCCCTCACATTGTTAGTTCTTCCAGCTGTATATCGATATTTTTGTCCGAGGAGTCACCATGAACCGAATACCATCTCTTCCTAAGAAATCCATAGTCATGACGACGAAATCCTCCCCCTCCTCGTCAAACCCACGGAGGCGGGTATCCAGCAAGGCAAGCAAAGGCCTGGATTCCCGTTTTCACGGGAAAGACCAACACGGGGAACAAGAGTCTTGCTATTTCCTAAGCTATGGGCTCCTTAGGAATTTCTTCAATGCACTGGCACCACGACTGCTCATCGGTTGTATCTGCATGTGGGCAATATACGGAACAGAGGCCTGGGGAGAAGATATTAAGGCCCAGTCGTATACACTTCAAGAAATTATCGATCTGGCCCTGACACACAATCCCAGCATCGAACTGGGAAAAGGCATCATCGACGAAAAGGCAGGTGAAAAAGTCACCGCCCAATCGTACCCGAATCCTTCGTTCGGCGTGCAAAGCGGTTACGGAAAAGTTCGCGATCCCAGGGGAACTTCCTTGATTGAACGATATTTCTCGCTGAGTCAGCCCTTGGAATGGCCGGGCACGCGCGCCGCTCGTCAACAAGTTGCGGAGGCTGGAGTCAGTAGCGCTCAAGCGAGTTTCGAAGAAACGCAGGTGAATGTCAAAGCCAGAGTGAAGCGAACCTTTTATGAATTACTGTTGGCCGAAACGTTGACTGACCTGGCTTCGCGACTGTTGAACACCGTAGCGGATTTGGAGGGAGCCGTGAAACGTCGCGTTGAATCGGGAGAAGCCCCACCTTTTGAACGCGTGAAGGTCAACGTGGAGCTGCTGCAAGTCCAAAAACAGGTGAGTCAAACCCAAGGGAAGGTTCGAACGAGCCAAGCCGCGCTTAATCAGCTCACGGCTGGAAATCTCGGGGAACCTTTTGTGATTCAAGGAGATTTTAAGGCGGGGAATGCCAATTTGCATGAACAGAACCTGATAGAAGAGGCCTTTCACTATCACCCCGAAGTCCGGAAGTTTCAAAAATTAATTGAAGTGGCCAGTGCCCAATACAAGCAGGAGCAACACGCCCGGGTGCCGACTGTCACGATTAGCGGGGCCTATCAACGAGATGCGGGTCGGGAAGGAATTATTGGAGGGCTCTCCCTTCCCTTGCCGCTCTGGAATCAGCGGCAAGGGGAAATTGCCAAGGCGTTAGGCATTCGCCGCCAGGCAGAAGCAAACCTGCGGCAAGCTCAAAATTTTCTCAGAAGAGGGATCACGGAACACCTCCAAATTTCAAGGACGGCTTCGGCTCAAATTCACACCTTCGAACAAGGCTTGTTAAAACAAGCCAAAGAAGCTGTCCGCATTGCTCGGACGAGTTTTAAGTTTGGTGAAGCCAGCTTACTCGATGTGTTAGATGCCCAGCGCGTGTTATGGCAAACCTTCCAAGGATATGCCCACGCACGGTTTGATTTAGCCATCGCGCTCACAGAATTAGAGCGATTAGTGGGAAAGGAGTTATAGGGGCAACTCGAATAGAGATGGATTGAGGAATGACCATTTTACTTTATATCTCTTGCGTCTTTCGCATATCCCAGCCATACCGGATGTGATGGCCTAAACCCTGACGGAAGACCCACTTGGCGCCCTCATCTCACATATGGACGAAGGGTCCTCCAAGAGTCGTTGTCGTACCACACAGGAACGGGGCGTGTGGAGAGGCCTTGCGCGCGTGCGTGGGATGTAGGTAGCAAATGAGGAAACCCCTAAGAACGAAGAACGAGAGACCCACTGATACGAAATCAGTCAATCTTGGGAGAAAATAAGGGGTAATAAAAAAGGTTTCTGACACCCTTTTATATTCCCCCAGGATTTTCCTATTCTAATAATGCTCTTTGTCATTGTTCCCTCAGAATTGGATTCTACACTTTTAAAGGGAGCGCTATTCAACCATACCTTTTCGCTAAGGGGCGTGTTGAATATTTCTCGGAGGTCGCACATAAATGCTCGAGGAAGTACCGATATCAGTAGCTGGCGGGAATGTTCAAAAAAGTCCGTCCAGCAAGGCCGCAGCCAATTTGACGCGCGGAG
>JAZFZJ010000155.1:0-7412 GCA_036443915.1 Nitrospirales bacterium | reverse complement strand
TGCTTGCCTTTCCTAAATCCTCCCCGTAAAATTAACTCCACTTCACGTTGTAAATTGATTAAAAGGAATCCAGCACATGATTAGGCTAGTACGAGAAAGTTCTCCTTGGATTATCAAAGGACTCATCATTGCTATAGCCATCGCCTTTATAGGGAGCATGGGATGGGTGGGGTTCGAGGCATCTCAACCAAACACGGTCGCAACGGTGGGAAACTACGAAGTGACCAAAGAGGAATACCTTCGGACGAAACAACGCTATTATCGTTTCTACCGTGACCAACTCAAACAAGAAGATGTAAAGGACGAAACCCTCAGCCAATTAGCCTTAAATGGATTGGTCACCACCAAGTCTTGGCAAGCATTGGCGGATGAATTCAATCTGGTGGTCTCTGCGCAAGAACTTCACGACAACATTGTCAATCAAAAGGATTTCCAAAAAGATGGGGCCTTCAACCCCCAATATTATCAACGACTCCTGCAGTCAAATCGCATGACCCCTAATAAATATGAAGAACAACGGAAAGGTGAATTGCTTGCTGAAAAGGCTCAACTGCTCGTTTCCGAAGGGACCACCCTCGCACCTGGGGAATTACAAGAGGTGAAAGATTTAGTGGCGCGCCAGACTCTTGAAGGCACAGAACCTGATCCGGAAATATTCGAACAAATTCGCCTTCAATTCCTTATGCAGAAAAAACAACGAGCCCTGGAGGCCTTTCAAGCAGCTTTACGAGCCCGTGGCGACGTGGTCATTCACGAAGAATTGTTATAGCCCAACCCTCCTGCCTAAACCATTTCCCCCTCACTCTCACCATCCTCTCCTTGGCGAGAAGAGGAAAAAGATCTGACGTGGAAAGGGGTTGTTGCCATTTAGGTCATGAACGAAAAGCTCTAGGAATTCTCAGGGAGCCATTTTCCTATTGAATGAGCATGGCGTCACCATAGCTATAAAACCGATAACGTTCTCTCACTGCATGTTCATACGCTGCTCGAACCTCCTTGAGTCCCGCAAACGCCGCGACCAACATCAAAAGGGTGGTCTCCGGAAAATGAAAGTTGGTCATGAGTCCATCTACCACTCGGAATTGAAAACCCGGGAGAATGAAGAGTCGGGTTTCTCCCGACCATGCCATCAGTTGCTCGTCGGCATCAATCGCCGACTCTAAGCTTCGTGCGACCGTCGTCCCGACAGCCACAACCTTCCCACCCTGGCGTCGAACCTTTTGAATCTGCCTGACGGCCTTTTCCGACACCTCAACCCATTCTGGATGCATACTGTGGCGTTCCACGTCATTCGTCGTCACAGGCTGAAATGTACCTAGACCGACATGGAGCGTAATCGTGACTATATCAATTCCTTTTTCGCCTAATTGACTCAGGAGCTGCGGAGTAAAATGCAAGCCGGCTGTAGGAGCGGCGATAGCACCATGAACCTTAGCAAACACCGTCTGGTAATCCTCCTGATCACGGAGCTCGAGTGGCCGCTTGAGATAGGGTGGGAGAGGGAGTTCTCCGTAGTGCCGGAAACCTTCCTGCAATGAACCTGGACCAAGCCACCGAATGAGGGTTCGTCCAGATGCCTTCTCAACGACCTGCGCCCGAACGGCTCCCCCACATTCGACGATCTGCCCGACACCGACTCGCCCCTTGAGCATCACTTCAGCATGCGCCTCGTCCACCTGTTTAAGAAACAGCAATTCCACTCGCCCACCACTGGGCACTTTTTTGCCCAGGAGCCGAGCAGGAATTACTTTCGTATCATTGACGACCAGAAGGTCCCCAGGGCACAACAGATTGGGGAGATCGGAAACCCGCCTATCGGAAATCCCGCCTTGTGGCCGAGTCAGGACTAACAATCGCGCGTGATCTCGTGGATGAACCGGATGTTTGGCTACCAGCGTGGGGTCAAATGGGAAATTGAAATCGGAAAGATTCATCTCCAACCCATGGAAGAAAGGATCAGGGTTGGTCGGAAGCGATCAAGACGACCCGTTCAAGCGGAAGAAGTTCTGTACCTGGATAGTAATGTCGTAAAATCGATTGATAGTCGTATCCCAATTCAGCCATCTCACGCATGCCCCACTGACACATCCCCACGGCATGTCCGGCTCCATGCCCAACGACTACGACTTCAGGACCGAATGATTCGATAGAAAATTGGGTGCTAAAAATTTTTGAATACCCGATGACTCGGCGCAAGTCTTGTCCCCGTAGAATAATTTCTCCACGAGAATGTAACAGGCGGACCCGATCCACTCGGCCGGATGGGGTAAAGGTATACGGAGTGAACGTCGCCACCTTGCCAACATTATACCCGGCTTTTCGAAGCTGCTGTTCCAGATAGTCAAAGGTAAATGATGTTCGCCAGTCATACCGCGGAGCTTTCTCGTCAAACGGACACTCCACTCCCTTGAGATAAGGAAGGTCCAATGCCCACACATATAAGGCATCCTCCGTCGGACCAGCAGCCGTCGACGAATAGGCCGCAAAGATAGGACGTTCATCATACGTCACCACTTGCCCCCGGGTGGCGGCCACGGCGCCAAGAACCGATTCAGACCGCATCGCATGGCCATGATACACCTGGTCTTGCACACTGGCCACAACATCCATGGGTTGCTGCTGATTTTCGACTTTCTTGTAGAGAACATAGGTCCGGGCAGCCACCGCTTGAGCCTTCAGCGCTTCCACCGGCCATTTTGGGCTGACTTCTCCGGAGACGACACCAGCCACATAGGTTTCCAGGTCGATCCAATTAATGACCACCAATCCGGACGGCACCAATTGAATCTCAAAAGGCCCGCGAATCACCCACTCCCGCTTTGACTGGAGGGTAGAAGAACTTCCAGCTTTCGCCAGAACACGCACCTGAAAAGTCTCGCCAGCTCCTTTCACCCAGAACTGCGAGGCCGAGACAACTCGTTCATTGAGGAGAAGCTTCGTTCCCTGAATCTTGACCGTCATGTGGCCAGAAGTCCTAAACCTCTTACCTGATGGAAGCTGAATGGAAAAGGGATCTTGAGCGCTAATGGAAAGAACACGGGCCGCTTCAATAAGCCCGACCCGGATGGTTTCTTGCGTCGCCCAAACAATTGAAGGAAAAATGGTTAGCCAAAAAAGGAGGGAAGCACTAAAACCGATTCCAATCTTCACCGACACGTTCACACTCCATACTCGCTGATTTTCGATACACGACGGTAACCACTCAAGCGCACTGGCTATCCAAAATCAGCGTAACAATTCCTCAGCGATTTGCACAGCATTCAACGCCGCCCCTTTGCGCAAATTATCAGCGACCACCCATAAATTTAAGCCATGCGCAATGGACTCATCTTCCCGCACACGCCCCACATACACGGCATCAGTCCCCACCACATCACTGGACAACGGGTAGAGATTTCGACTGGGATCATCATACACCTGAACCCCCGGTGCCGCGGACAGTAAGGCTCTCGCCTCATTGGCGCTCAACTTTTTCTCCGTTTCGATATTGACCGATTCAGCATGACCGACAAACACCGGCACCCGGACAGTGGTCGCGGTAATCTGTATGGAGGAATCGCCAAGGATTTTCCGTGTTTCATGAACCATTTTCATTTCTTCTTTGGAATAGCCGTTGGGCAAGAAATCATCAATGTGCGGTAGGCAATTAAACGCAATCCGATGCGGATACACCTTCGACTTCACTTCTCCACAGCTTAACAACTGCCGAGTCTGCTCAGCCAATTCCTCCATAGCCTTTTTGCCAGTTCCAGACACCGACTGAAATGTGGTGACAATAATGCGTTTGACCGTGGCAGCATCATGCAACGGCTTCAAAGCTACGATCATTTGGATAGTCGAACAATTCGGATTGGCAATGATCCCTTGATGCTCTGAAAGCGCAGAGGCATTCACTTCGGGAACAACCAGAGGAACCGTGGGGTCCATTCTCCAGGCGGAACTATTGTCCACCACCACCGTTCCCTCCTTGACCGCCACGGGACAAAATTCTCGACTAATACTGGCTCCTGCGGAAAACAACGCCAGATCCACCCCCTTAAACGAATCCTTTTGGAGCACGTGGACTCGAAGGACCTGGCCACGAAATCCCACCTCATGGCCTTCTGATCGCGCTGAAGCCAATGGGATTAATTCACCAACAGGAAATTGCCGCTCTTCGAGGACGTGGATCATTTCCGTTCCAACGGCGCCCGTGGCCCCCACCACCGCCACTGTATAGGCTGATTTCTTCTTAATCATGTGCCTTTACACCGAAATATACCGAATACAATGATTGAAGGTATCGGCAATGGCAATATTTCCCATGGAATCAACCGCCACCCCAAACGGAAAGTTGAGCCCGCTTTCTTCAGCCGGTCCCCCATCGCCCGAAAAGGTTGATTGCCCATTTCCCGCAACCAAACTCATGGTCTTTGTCTCCTGGTCCCATTTCCGGATTAAATGATGGTCAGAATCGGTAATGAGCACCGCACCTTGCGGAGTCAACGCGATACCGTAGGGCCTTGATAGGGCCAGAGCACTTTCGTTCGTCCCACGTTCATACCGAAATTCCATTCCATCTCCTGCGACCGTGGAAATCATTCCCGTCTCCTTCGCCACCTTCCGAATACGGCTATTAAACGTATCAGCCACATACAGATTCCCTTCCTGATCCAGGGCTAATCCGCTCGGCCCGGCCAACCCGGCTTCGATGGCCGGTATCCCATCACCGTTATATCCGGAATCACCCGTTCCAGCGACCGTCGTGATCACAGACGATTCCAGATCCAAGAGCCGAATACGATTATTACTTTGATCAGCAATATACAAGTGGTTGCCATCCAAAGCTAGCGCGACCGGTTCATTCAACGCAGCCGCAGTTCCAGGTCCACCATCGCCACTACACTTGGCTTGGCCCGTCCCTGCCACAGTCTGAATGATTCCGGTTTCAGGATCGACTCGCCGAATACGATGATTCAAGGTATCAGCAATAAACAGGGCTCCCGTGGGATCAACCACGACCGCCGAAGGAAAGTTCAAGAGAGCCTGAGTGGCCAACGCTCCATCCCCTGCAAATCGATCCTTCCCAATTCCTTGCCCGACAATATACCGAACTGTTCCGCTGAGATCCGGCGTCTGAGTATAAGCCTGCCCAGGGACATCTTCCACATCTGCCAAAGGATCAGCCGGTTCACCCACCGGGTCTGTCACATCCCGTGGAGAAGGGTTGCCCGCAACTACCTGTTGATTAGGAACCACTCCAGCCACGGTTTCCATCACATGAGAAACACGCACTACCCGACGAATGACGTGATTTTCCGAATCAGCGATGAAAAGATTTCCTTCGGCATCAAAGCAAAGATTTTTGGGTTCATTCAGACAGGCCATCGTCCCAATGGTTCCATCTCCACCATAACCAGAATCTCCCGTCCCGGCTATTGTGCCAATCAGATCACTGGGCAATTGACTCCACATCACACCATGTCCCCTAATTGTTTCAAAATCTGGTCGCCCATTTCCCTCGTCCCCAGGAGAGTCGTTCCTTGCCCTTCAATATCTTTGGTCCGAAATCCCAACTCAAGAGTCTTCTGAATGGCGGTTTCAACTACCTGAGTTTCCTTGGTCAAATCAAAGGAATAGGTCAGCATCATGGCTACTGAGGCAATCATGCCAATGGGATTGGCCATGTTTGTTCCGGCAATATCTGGGGCACTCCCATGAATTGGTTCAAACATCCCAACTGTGGCTCCCACGCTGGCCGAAGGTAACATCCCGATGGAACCGGTGAGCATCGCCGCTTCATCGCTCAAAATATCGCCAAACAAATTGGTGGTCACAATGACATCGAATTGTTTGGGGTAGCGGACGAGTTGCATCGCGCAATTATCCACATACATATGCCGCAATTCCACATCTTGAAATCGCTCATGCACCTTGATGACTTCGCGCCGCCACAATTCGGAGGACTCCAACACATTGGCCTTATCAATGGAGGTAACCAGGCCGCGACGTTTTCTGGCCGCCTGAAAGGCCACGTCCGCGATACGGTGAATTTCCTCCGTGGTATACACTTCCGTGTTGAATCCACGATGCCCCGTAGCCGTCGCCTCAATGCCCTTAGGTTTTCCAAAATAAATTCCGCCCGTCAGCTCGCGCACCACCAACACATCAATACCATCAACCACTTCCGGTTTGAGGCTGGAGGCCTCAATCAATGGGGCATACATCTTCGCCGGTCGGAGATTGGCAAAAAGGCCCAACTGTTCACGCAACCCCAATAACGCCCGTTCCGGTCTCTGCTCATACGCGAGACCTTCCCATTTCGGTCCTCCTACCGCACCCAACAACACGGCATCGCTGGATTTGGCTAATTCCAAAGTGTCTGGGGGTAAAGGAAATCCTGTGGCGTCAATCGCCGCACCCCCAACTTGTCCATAGGACAAATCAAATTGATGACCAAAGGTTTTTCCGATAGCCTCCAAGACTCGAATGGCTTGTGGCATTATTTCTGGCCCAATTCCATCACCAGGCAATACCGCAATGCTTTTCTTCATCATTCTCCTCAACAGCTAGCAACGTTAACGTGTGGGTATCTTCCGCACGGTCTCCAATCGCTAAATCTCGTCAACACCAGGTAACCGAGGGGTAGGGGAAACGGCAGGAGGTTAGACGCTCATGCAATTTGGCAGGATACGACCCTTGGTTAATTCAAGCCAATTTTCGGTCCGGCCCGAGCATTCCGTTTCACCAAATCCGCCAATTTATTGAGCGCATTAAGATAGGCTTGCGTCGAAGCCATGATGATATCCGTATCGGAACCATGGCCGGTCACGGTTTCTCCATTTTCCTCAACTCGGACAGACACCTCACCCTGGGCATCGGTGCCCCCAGTAATCGCTTTCACAATGTAGGCACGCAGTTGGCTTTTGGTTTCCGTCAAGGACGCGATAGTCCGATACACCGCATCAACCGGCCCATCACCCGTTCCCGTTTTACTGGCAGACTGGCCATCCATCAAAAGCTCAACCGTCGCGGTGGGTTGTTGATTCATGCCACTTTCCACATGCAGCCCTTTCAAACTATAGCGTTCAGGAACCTTGGTCACGGCCGTATTGACGATGGTCTCCAAATCTTCTTCAAATAATTCCTTCTTTTGATCGGCAAGGCGCTTGAAACGCACAAAGGCCTCTTGTAATTCTTGATCAGATAAGCTGTACCCTAAGGCAATCAATTCCTCGCGGAACGCATGTCGCCCAGAAAGTTTTCCCATCACCCGACGGCTTTGGGTTAAGCCCACAGATTCGGTTTGCATAATCTCATACGTACTTTTATCTTTCAGCAATCCGTCCTGATGAATCCCAGAAGTATGGGCAAAGGCATTCACCCCAACAATGGCCTTGTTAGGTTGCACGACCATTCCAGTGATATTACTC
>JAZFZJ010000154.1:0-3514 GCA_036443915.1 Nitrospirales bacterium | reverse complement strand
GTTTTAAGGGCCTGTTGAAAAAGAAGGGTAAAAATTTGGAGGTCTTGTCAGTAATGAGAGTAGCTAAATGACTGGGTGGGATTGGGCTATTCTGGCGTTGTTCATTCTCTATGCCCTGCAAGCCGGTTTTCGGGAACGGGCCACAGCCTCTCAAAATCTGGAGGAATATTTTTTGGCTGGACGAAGTTTGTCTGGCTGGAAGGCTGGGTTAAGTATGGCGGCCACGCAATTTGCCGCCGACACTCCGTTACTCGTGACTGGGTTGGTGGCCACGGCGGGAATTTTTGCTCTGTGGCAATTGTGGATTTATGCCTTGGCTTTTCTCATGATGGGTTTTCTGTTGGCACCCAGTTGGCGGCGCGTGGGTGTGCTGACCGATGCGGAACTGACGGAAGTGCGATATGGGCATCGTCCGGCTGCGATATTGCGTGCGGTCAAAGCCTTGTATTTTGGCACGATCATCAATTGCACGGTGTTGGCCATGGTCCTCTTGGCCGCCACCCGCTTGGCGGAGCCGTTTCTTCTTTGGGATCAGTGGTTACCTTCTGGTTTGTTTGACGTGTTTGTCCAAGGCGTGAAGTGGGCAGGTGTGCCGTTTACGGTGGGAGGATTGGAGGCTGAGAATGTATGGATTCGTTCTGCCAACAATCTCCTCTCCATTGGCGCCATTGTCTCGGTGACCATGGTGTACTCCACGACCGGGGGCTTACGGAGTGTGGTGGCTACTGACCTTGTACAATTCGCGATTGGTCTTGTAGGAAGTCTCGCCTTTGCCTGGATTGTGGTGGATCATGTGGGGGGGCTAGGGGCCTTGGCACAAGGGATTCGCGAGCAATTTTCGGGGGCAGGAGGTTACCCGCTCACTGGGAATGAAATCCTCGCATTTACCCCTTTTGGGGCCAAAGACGTGACGATCATGGTGCTGTTGGTGTATGGATTTCAATGGCTCTTGCAAATGAATGCGGATGGAACAGGATACTTGGCGCAGCGATCGATGGCCTGCCGGAGTGACCACGATGCGCGCGTGGCTGCTGTGGTCTTTACGATCGCGCAAGTCCTCCTTCGCAGTCTCATTTGGTTGCCCCTGGCGTTGGGGCTGCTCCTGGTCTTCCCTCCACCTTCAGGTATGGTGGACTTCCAGTTCACCGCCGCACGCGAATTTACCTTTGTGCAAGGAATTGCTGAACTCTTGCCCTCGGGGCTTATGGGTTTAATGTTAGTGGGGATGTTGGCAGCGTTGGCGTCAACGGTCGATACCCATTTGAATTGGGGGGCGTCCTATTGGACGAATGATTTATATCGCCGTTTTATCTGCGAAGGTTGGTTGAAACGGTCTCCTTCGAATCGGACGTTGGTCTGGGTGGCACGTGGGAGTAATGTGTTCATTCTTCTTATTGCGATGAGCATCCTGCCTTGGCTGCCCTCTATTCAAACTGCGTGGCAAATGAGTTTGTTACTGGGAGCGGGGATGGGTGTGTTGTTGGTGCTGCGATGGATTTGGTGGCGTGTCACGGCTTGGGGTGAATTATCCTGTATCGTGACATCCGTGGTGATGGCGCCCCTGTTGTTATGGGCCCTGCCGGGTCAACAAGAAACTCGGTTACTGATCATGGGCATTGGCGCCGGATTGATTGGAGTCATCGTTTCCTTATTCACTGGACCAGAAGACTCTGAGCGGTTAGAGACCTTTTATCGGCGGGCGCAGCCCCCAGGATTTTGGGGGCCTATCGAACAACGAGTTGCGCCGGAAAAACGCGATAGTGCTCGTCGATTTTGGAAAGCCATAAGCGCAATGGGGCTTACGGCCGTTTCCCTGTTTTGTTTGCTCACCGGTATTGGGTCGTGGTTGGTGGGAAGCCCCGCGCCAGCATGGGTACCGTGGCGAGAGGTGTGGATTGGAGGACTCCTTTTCCTGGGGATCATCCTCTGTCCTCTCTGGATCAAAATCGGCTTCTCTCAACCTGAACACCAGGATCAGAAGAATTAGAACGTGGGGCTATCGAAAGAACAATTGGGGTCAGACTCGAAAACTTCTTGGATTTACGGGTGGGCTGGGAGTGCTTGAATGGGTGGTGCTCCGTGATAAATCAAGTCTGACCCCAATTGTTCGTGACCCTGGGGTTGGGTGGATGGGGGGTGTAGAGAACAAGAGGTTTATCAGGCTATTGGGAAGACTTCATTTTGAGAACGAGGTCAATTTTTCTTGGGGCGAAACTAAGCACGTTTAGCGAAAATTTTCCAAAATCATAGGTGGCGAGATGGTCCACAAATTCTTGCGGACTATTGGTGATGGTGAATTGGAGCTTGGCTACGTTCGATTGAAAACTCTTGGGTTAAATGTCGACCAACGAGGGAAAGCGTGCCTGGTCATTGAGGATCTGTTTTAAATATTCCAATTGTACAAAGCTAATGTCCCCAATGGACACCAGGAGGGTTGATTCAGAGGTTTCAAATTGGTATCCATGGCGGGTTCCTCCCTGAGGTTGCCCTTTGGTCTCAGAGGCCATTCAACGGCTACTCACCCTAATCTGCATAAAGGGTTTCATTCCTCCGAGTATACCTTAGATATAGGTTGAATCTTACGAGGCTACATGAGAATTCTCAAGAGTGAGCGGCCCGAAAAAAGGGTTTTTGGAGAAGAGGGTATAATGAAATGTTAGTTCCGGACCGAAAAAAGAAGCCAATGGATCATTCATTAGGAGGGGTAACCGCGTTCTTGGACACGGGTTTGTCGAATATGAATCTGAAAATTTCACCTTATCTGAAATTCGTGCAAAAGCGGGGGGTAGTCTAGGGAAATAATTTTTTTGGTGGTCTCGTTCAGAAAAGGTTGTATGGTAGGCTTTAAAATTGGAATTTCGTTATGTACAGACAGGAGAGCACTTACCGATCATTGCTGGAGGAGCCTTCTTATGAAGGTCGTATGGGGGTTCTTTTTTCCCGACCAATCCCCAAATGTTACCAGCTTGTCAAGGAATCGCCGCTAGAAGCTTCTAGTCTCTAGCTATTTCATCTCATTGGAACTAAACTTTTATTCACTTTAGAGATGTCCATGCGTTTTCGATTTTTTCTCCTTTGGCTCGTTTTCACTGTTTGTCTGTGCTGGTTGTCTGGCCTGGCTCAGGCAAATTTCCAAGATGGGTTGGATGCCTATAATGGGCAGGATTATGCAACAGCCCTCAAAGAATGGCTGCCGCTTGCCAATCAGGGGGATGCCCCAGTGCAGTTAATTCTTGGCATTATGTATTACAACGGTCAGGGCGTGCCGCAGGATTTCACCGAGGCGGTTCGTTGGTATCGACTCGCTTCCGAACAAGGGTATGCGGGAGCGCAGTATAACTTGGCCCTCATGTATGCCAATGGTCAGGGCGTGCCACAGAATGATGTAGAAGCCTTTCGATGGTATCGGTTAGCCGCGGAGCAGGGCCATGCTGGCGCACAGACTAGTATGGGTATTAATTATCTGAACCGTCAGGGCATGGTGTTGGGTAAACAGGCGGCGGTCCGTTGGTTT
>JAZFZJ010000153.1:0-18334 GCA_036443915.1 Nitrospirales bacterium | reverse complement strand
AAAAGATATAATAAAGTTTTCAAGATATATTAATAGGTCATATTTCTTAAGAAACATGGGAGAAGAAACAGAAGTTTTCCAAAATGAACAATTACCATTTTCAAGATGGTTGTATCCTCTCACGATGGTTTTGGGATTAATCTCAATGATCCTCAATGCCTGTGGTACTGATCAGAAATCCTAAGCCCTAAGGGGCTACAATTGCTTGCCACAGCATCGTATTCCTAGTATGCTCCTGCCTCAATGACACGTGTTCATCGAATAGAAGGATGGATCTGATGGAACTTTCTGAGGATATCCCATCATGCCGACAAAAGATTGATCAGGTTGATGATGAAATTCTTAAGTTACTGAATGAGCGGTCTCAATATGTCATCAAAATTGGGCAGCTCAAGAAACAGCAGGACTCTGCCGCGCATCTTCACACTCAAGGGCGGGAAGTGGCTATTGTGGATCGGCTCATGCGGCAAAACCCAGGGCCATTTCCTAGTGAAGCCCTTCGTCCGGTTTACAGAGAAATTATGTCTGCTTCTCTCTCTCTTGAAGGCACTCAGACTATCGCCTATTTGGGTCCCTCTGCCACTTTTACGCATTTAGCCTCGATGCGGAAATTCGGGGAGTCAGCTGACTATGTGCCGGTGAATAGTATTAAGGATGTGTTTGACGAGGTGGAACGGGGACGGATGCGGTTTGGGGTAGTTCCCATTGAAAATTCCACGGAAGGGGTGGTCAATCACACCTTGGATTTGTTTGTGGATTCTCCACTATTTATCTACGGTGAGGTCATGCTGGAAATATCCCATCACTTCCTCTCCAAGGCGGAGAAACTAGAAGAGATTAAAACCGTGTATTCACATCCTCATGCTATTGCCCAATGCCGCAATTGGTTGGAAATTCATCTGCCGGGAGTTGCGGTGACGGAAGAACCCAGTACGGCTCGAGCTGCAGAGCGATGTGTGAGTGACCCCACTGCTGGGGCCATTGCCTCAGAACTGGCCGCACAGTTGTATGGCTTAACCATCTTACGGTCTCGCATTGAAGACAACATTAATAATTTCACGAGGTTTTTGATTTTATCCTTACGTGGTGCTGAACAAACGGGTCAGGATAAAACCTCAATAATCGTATCGGCCAAAGATCGGGTGGGAGCCCTCTATGACCTGATTCGCCCCTTTTCTTCGTTTGGTATCAATATGACAAAAATTGAATCACGGCCTACTCGCCGAAAAGTGTGGGAATATTTGTTCTTTATGGATTTGGAGGGGCACCAAGAGGATGATCGTGTTAAAAAAGCCTTGGATGAGGTAAAGTCTCGATGCTTATTTTTGAAAATCTTGGGATCCTATCCAGCACATCAGTAAACGTAGTCCTCTCGCGGCAATAGCCAGAACTCTGGATGAGCCAGGAACTGCAGGTAGGGAAGATTTCCTGAACCCCAAAGGCATCTCTCAAATTTTTGTCTGTCAAAACCATACACAGATTTAATTCCTATGCCATTGCGCGTTCATCCCACAATCGCTTCATTAACCCCCTATTCACCCGGCAAGCCTTTGGATGAACTCGAACGGGAATTGGGGATTAGCCAGGCCATTAAACTGGCCTCAAATGAAAATCCGTGGGGCCCATCCCCCAAGGCGCTTCAAGTATTAGCCGACACGTCTGCCTCCTTCCACCGGTATCCCGATGGCGGAGCTCACTACCTGCGACAAGCATTGGCCGAAAGGTGGCAGGTATCAAGCGAGCAGGTGGTGGTGGGGAATGGATCGGATGAAATTATTAGTCTGCTCGTTCGGGCCTTTTTGGCTCCTGGCGATGAGGCGGTGATGGCCGACCTCACGTTTGTCATGTACCGATTGTCGGTATTAGCAGGACATGGTGTTCCCGTTGAAGTGCCTTTGAAAGAGTGGGGCCATGATTTAACGGCCATGATGGAGGCCGTGACCGATCGCACTCGACTTTTTTTTATCTGTAATCCGAATAATCCCACGGGCACCATGCTGACCGCTCGGGAAGTCGAGGGGGTTTTCTCAAGGCTTCCCGATCATGTAGTTGTGGTATTGGATGAGGCCTATTATGAATATGTGCGGCATTCGGAATATCCGGATAGCGTGCAGTATGTTCGTAAGGGCCAGCCAATTGTGGTCTTGCGTACCTTTTCGAAAATATACGGATTGGCTGGATTGCGGGTGGGCTATGGATTGACGACTCCTGAAATTGCTGACTATGTGAATCGGGTGCGCCCTCCTTTCAATGTGAATTGTTTAGCCCAAGAGGCTGCACGGGCTGCGCTATTGGATGAGGAACATGTGGCAAAGAGTCGAGCCATGAACGAAGCTGAAATGACGTTTTTGGAAGAATGCCTGACCAAAATGGGCTTACGTCCCATACCAACCCAAGCCAATTTTATCTATATGGATGTCGGAGTTGATGGAGCACAGGTCTATGAGGCGTTACTTCGAAAAGGGGTGATTATCCGACATATTCGTGGTCAGATGATTCGAGTGACAATTGGGCAACCCAATGAAAATAGAAAGTTTTTGGAAGTCCTCCAACAGGTCCTGCCAACGTTGTCGAAGTCTGCTTGATATGAGGACGCCATGATTATTGTGTTAAAGCCGGACGCCACAGAGCAAGATATTGAACATTTGATTGAGCGCCTTCGTTCCTTAGGCTTGAAATCACAAATTACCATAGGTGAGGAACGAACCATTGTGGGAGTCATTGGGGATGAGCGGGTCCTACAAGGGCAACCCCTGACGGTATTTCCCGGTGTGGAAAGTGTGACGCCAATTTTAGCTCCTTGGAAACTCGTGAGTCGTGAGTTTCAACCACATAATTCGGTTATTGATGTGGCCGGTGTGAAAATAGGCGATAGCCTTGTGACTATTATGGCTGGTCCGTGTGCGGTAGAAAAGTTGGAGATCACGGTTGGCATTGCAAAAGAAGTGGCGCGCGCTGGGGCCACGATTTTGAGAGGTGGGGCCTATAAACCCCGTTCTTCCCCTTATTCCTTTCAAGGGTTGGGTCAAGAAGGGCTAGGGTTCCTTGCTGAAGCTCGGCGACAAACTGGTCTCCCTGTGGTCAGTGAAATTTTGGATGCGCGAGACATCGGGTTTTTTTTGGAACATGCTGACATCATTCAAATTGGTGCCCGCAATATGCAAAATTTCGAATTGTTAAAAGAAGTGGGGGCCTATGATAAGCCGGTGTTGTTAAAGCGTGGGCTGTCAGCCACTATTAAAGAGTTTCTTTTGTCCGCGGAATATGTCATGTCCCGGGGAAATCGCAATGTGATGCTGTGTGAGAGGGGAATTCGAACCTTTGAAACACAGTACCGTAATACCCTTGATCTCAGTGCCGTTCCGACGTTAAAAGAGATGTCTCATTTGCCGGTTATCGTTGATCCGAGCCACGCCACCGGAAATTGGAAACTGGTGGCCCCAATGGCCAAAGCCGCGATTGCAGCGGGGGCCGATGGATTGTTGATTGAAGTCCATTCTAATCCGGAATGTGCATTGTGCGATGGGGAAGAATCCCTATTGCCGAGCAGATTTCAGGTATTAATGAATGATTTGAAAAAGGTGGCGCAGGCGGTCGGCCGAGAGCTCTGATCGTTCCCGCTTCTTTCCGACCCATTCCCGCTCTTCCCGTCATGGCTGCTTTCCCCTCAGACTGCATGTTTCGGCAAGTCACCATTATAGGGGTAGGTTTACTGGGGGGATCTCTGGGCCTTGTTCTCAAGGAAAAAGGATTAGCCCAATCAGTTGTCGGCATCGGACGTAGGAGAGAAAATCTCGAATTAGCCCTTCAAATAGGGGCTATTGATAGTTTTGCCTCAACGCCTCAGGAGGCAGTAAGCCAATCTGATTTGATTGTCCTGGCAACTCCGGTCGACACTTATTTATCCCAGATAAAAACGTGGGGAAAAGACGTCGTTCCAGGGACCATTGTGAGTGATGTGGGAAGTGTGAAAGGTGACCTGGTGTTTGAAATGGAGTCCCAGTTGCCTGATTCGTCGTTTTTTGTCGGGGCACACCCGATTGCGGGGAAAGAAAAATCTGGCGTGGCCCATGCTGTCTCGAATTTGTTTCAGGGAGCACGGTGCGTGGTGACCCCCACGCCCCATACCAACGCTCAGGCACAGGAGAAGATTTGTCGTCTTTGGGAAGCGACAGGGTCCATAGTCGTGTCCATGGATCCCATGGTCCATGATTGGGTTCTTGGGGCCGTCAGCCATTTGCCTCATATTGCCGCATTTTCGTTGATGCACACTCTGCAAGTTTTGCAGAGTCGAACCGTGGACGGTCTGGACTTGTTGGATTTTTCCGGGGGAGGCTTGCGAGATACAACGCGAATTGCAGCGAGTTCTCCTGAAATGTGGCGAGATATTTGTTTGGCCAATCGTGATAATTTAGTGGAAATGATTGATCAATACATTCAGCAGCTTCAGAAGTTCAAGGGACTGGTAAAGGAGCAGGACGTTTCAGGATTGGTCAAAAATATTGAGCAAGCCAAAAAATCACGGGAAGGCCTTGTATGAGTCAAATATCCATTTCCCCAGCGACTACACCGCTTCGAGGCACCGTGGTTGTTCCTGGAGATAAATCCATTACCCATCGGGCCCTGATCCTTGGCGCACTTGCGCAAGGCCAAACCCGAATCACAGGGTATTCCCAAGGTGAGGATTGTTTGAATACGCTCCGTGCGGTTCGAAATCTTGGAGTAGAGGTGGTGGATATTCCCGAAGGGTTAGAGGTGACAGGGAAAGGACTGTGGGGATTAACCGAACCGGTCACCGTGGTGGATTGTGGAAATTCTGGAACAGGATTGCGCCTATTAGCAGGAGTGTTAGCAGGGCAAGATTTTTTTTCGGTTCTGACGGGGGATTCCTCATTGAGAAATCGGCCGATGGGTCGGGTGGTGACTCCATTGCGGCAGATGGGAGCGACGATTACGGGCCGATGCGGTGGCGAATTAGCTCCGCTTGCCATACAAGGAACCGTACTGAAGCCTTGCTTGCACGAATCGCCCGTGGCCAGCGCGCAAATAAAATCTTGCGTGTTGTTGGCTGGTTTGTTTGCGGATGGCACGACGACTGTCAAGGAGCCCAGGAAATCACGAGATCACACTGAGCGTCTCTTAGCTTATTTAGACGTTCCTTTACAAGTGGAGGGATGCCAGGTCAGGTTACAGGGGCGACAGTCATTTGATGGGAAACCCATTGTCGTGCCTGGGGATATTTCTGCTGCAGCGTTTTTTATGGTTGCTGCCTCCATAGTGCCTGATTCTGAAATCTTGCTCACTGGGGTGGGCTTGAATCCTGAACGAACGGGAATTTTGGAAATATTGCTGAAGATGGGGGCAGACATCACCATTTTGAATAGTCGGGAAGAGTCAGGGGAACCAGTAGGCGATCTGCAGGTCCGATCTGCTCGGCTTACAGGGACGACCATTGGGCCAGAGCATATTCCTAAGACTATTGATGAACTGCCCATTCTTTGCGTTGCCGCGGCCTTGGCCGAGGGAAAGACTTGTATTTCTGGGGCTCAGGAACTTCGAGTCAAAGAGACGGATCGCATTCATGCGATGGCAACCGAATTAGCCCGGTTTCATATAGCTATTGAGGAACGACCTGATGGGTTAGTGATTCAGGGAGGGGCGCCTCTTCATGGAGCCTCCTGCCGGAGTTATGGCGATCATCGAGTGGTCATGTCCCTAGCCGTTGCAGGGTTAGTGGCGGATACTGCCACAATCATTGATGATGTGGATTGTGTTGAAACCTCCTTTCCAGGATTTCAAGATAAGTTATTGGATTTATTGACAAATTCTAAGTGACGTTTATAATACCTCAGAAATTGCTGTGTGAATGGAGAAGGGGTCCGTTCCAATCCGTCGATTATTGATTACCGTTGACGGTCCCGCCGGAGTGGGGAAGAGTACGGTTTCCAAGCGTTTAGCCGTTCGTCTTGGTTACTCGTATTTGGACACTGGGGCCTTTTATCGGGCTATAGCTTGGAAGGTTCAACAAGAGCAATTGGATCTCAACAATCTTACACAGGTTCAATTGTTTCTTTCGCATACCCAATTGCAGTTGACCACTGGACCCGATGGGCTCTCTCTCAGTATTGATGGGCAAGTCCTTGGTCAGGAGGAACTTCGCGTTCCTGCCATTAGTCAATTGGCCTCGTCAGTGGCTGCATTGCCAGCCATACGGGAATGGTTGCTTCCTCTACAACAAGAGGTTGGGAAGGCACGGGGTGTGGTAGCCGAAGGAAGAGATATGGGGACACGGGTGTTTCCTGATGCTGATGTGAAATTTTTCCTAGAGGCCGATCTAGCCGTTCGTGCCAGAAGACGGGCCCAAGAATTTCAACAAAAAGGCGAGGAAGTTTTCTTTGAAACGGTAAAAGAAGAAATGGCCGTGAGAGATCGCCGTGATCGGAATCGACCACTCGCTCCTTTACGTCCAGCCCCTGAAGCAATCATGGTTGATACTTCTCGCCAATCCGTAGAAGAAGTTGTGGAGTACATGATGGAACACATTGCGGATCGTTCGTGAGTGGAGTGGTTTACTGGTGTGTATGGGCCCTGTTTAATGGGTTGGCTCGTCTTTTCTTTCGGTTTCGGGTGGAGGGGATCGAGCATTTCCCCAAAAATGGGGGCATCATTGTTGCCGCTAACCACGCCAGCTATTTGGACATTCCGCTCTTAGGCTGTGCGATTCGGCGACGAGTTTTTTTTTTAGGGAGAGATAATTTATTTTCAAACCATTGGCTGAATCGGATATTACAATGGCTTGGGTGGATTCCTCTGAAAACCCATAGGCTTGACCGAAAGGCTTTTGAGCAGGCGCTCTCCTATTTAAATTCGGGTATACCCGTAGTTATTTTCCCTGAAGGAACTCGGACAGAAGATGGTCAATTACAACAGGGTCGGCCCGGGATAGGATATTTGGTTTCCGAATCACAATGCCAGGTGATTCCTGTATATATTTCTGGTACCTTTAAGGTTCTATCCGTAAAGGCCAAGTGGCCGAAATTTTTTCCCGTTTCTGTTTCATTTGGACATGTGGTGAGTTACCCGAGGGATGAAAGCCAGAAAGCTAAGGCTTATTATGAAAAAGTCTCCGCATCTGTCATGGATCACGTTTCCAGAGTTGGGGGGGTGTCCCCACCTCATTCCCGTGTCCATGATTCCTGCGGGAACAACACGTAAACTCGGTTCTAATATTAACCTTTATATAGCTTTTTCCATTTGTAACTGAACCCATTGCTTTGACCAAGTTGGGTGGTCTATGAATTTTGAAAACAGCTATAACCCCCCAAACACCGTTGGAGGTATCAAACTCGGATGAATACGCTTACCACACAACCTGAGAAAATAGATCGGCAAACTCTTGCCGCCTTGTATGATGAAACATTTAAAAATATTGAAGAAGGTACGATCACCGAAGGTCGGGTGATTGATATCCAACGGGATCGAGTCGTGGTGGATATTGGATATAAATCTGAAGGCATGATTCCTGTTGATCAATTTTCAACAGAAGAACTTGAGACCTTGGCGGTAAATGATCCGGTCCAGGTGTACATTGAACAATGTGAAGATGCGGATGGGAATTTGCTGCTTTCGAAGGAAAAAGCCGACAAAATGAAGGTGTGGGAGGACTTGGAAGTTGCCCATAAGGAAGAGGTGCAAGTTCAGGGCAAAGTTATTTCACGGATTAAAGGTGGGATGATCGTGGATATTGGCGTCAAGGCTTTCTTGCCAGGTTCTCAAATTGACCTCACTCCGGTTAGAGATCTCGATGGCCTCGTGGGCAAAACCTATAATTTTAAAATCATCAAGATAAATCATCGTCGTGGAAACGTTGTGGTATCTCGTCGGGCGCTCCTTGAAGAAACCCGTGATAAACGACGACAGTCAACGTTATCCACCTTGTCCGAAGGTCAGTTAATTGAAGGGACGGTGAAGAATATCACCGACTATGGTGCGTTTTTAGACCTGGGGGGCATTGACGGGTTGCTGCATATTACTGACATTTCGTGGGGTCGAGTGGGACATCCCTCTGATATATTCTCTATTGGAGATAGGGTTGAGGTGTTGGTTCTTAAGTATGACCGGGAAACCGGCCGAATCTCCTTGGGCGTCAAACAAAAATCTCCTGATCCCTGGACCAAGGTGGAAGAAAAATATCCCGAAAGAAGTCGTGTCAAAGGCAAAGTCGTGAGTCTGACTGATTATGGGGCATTTGTGGAATTAGAACCTGGAGTGGAAGGGTTGGTACATGTCTCTGAGATGTCATGGACCCATGAAGTTCGACACCCATCAAAGGTTGTGACCGTGGGTGATGCGATTGAAGCTCAGGTGCTCCATGTGGACCAGCATAGCCGAAAAATTTCGCTGGGAATGAAACAAACAGCCCCTAATCCGTGGGACATTATTGAGGAAAAGTACCCAGAAGGCACACAAATCGAAGGTAAAGTGAAAAGCGTGACCGACTTTGGGGCCTTTGTGGGATTAGATGAAGGGGTAGATGGGTTGATCCATATTTCGGATATGTCATGGATTAAACATATTAAGCATCCTTCGGAATTATTTAAAAAAGGGCAATCCGTGAACGCGGTTATTCTCAAGATTGATAAAGACAAGGAACGGTTATCTTTGGGTTATAAGCAATTGGTCTCCGATCCGTGGGCCAGCGACATTCCTCAACGGTATCATGTTGGGGATTGTGCCAGTGGCCATGTTTCAAAGGTGGCAGATTTTGGCGTCTTTGTAGAATTAGAAGGTGGGGTGGAAGGGTTAATTCATGTCAGTGAGATTGGATCTGACGTGCAAGATGGCCTAGAGGAAAAGTTTGCGATTGGGCAAGAACTGGTCGCCAAAATTGTTAAGGTAGATTGTGAAGACCGAAAAATTGCCTTAAGTCTTTGGGAGCATTTAAAGGATTTAGAACAAAGCGAAATGGACGAATTTAATAGTAGCCAGGGGACAGTCGATCAAAGTTTAGGCCGTGTCGCTCAGACGAAGGACTCGGAGGAAGAAGACGTCTCAGATTCTAATGTCTAATCCCTTGTTTAGGAATATAGGTTTTTACCGCAAGGGTGGGCCCTTATGAATAGCGGGTACTCTCGATGGAAACGCGTATTCTGGATGTTACTTGGAGGGCTTGTTCTGTTTGGTGTTGGAAAGGCCATATTGCCGGACTTGCTATTGGCTAGCAAAGAAGGCGTGGCGGTGGTTCGGGTTGAGGGGCCGATTCTTGATTCCTACCAAACCGTTGAGGAACTCAAAGGTTTTGCGGAAGATCCAATGGTGAAGGCCATTGTGATCAGAATTGACAGTCCTGGTGGAGGTGTGGCGCCATCCCAAGAAATTTACAATGCGGTTAGGAGAGTGAGAAAAGAGCATAATAAAGCTGTTGTAGCTTCAATGGGGACCGTTGCTGCATCAGGAGGCTATTACATTGCTGTTGCGACGGACCGCATCCTCGCCAATCCTGGGACCTTAACGGGGAGTATAGGGGTCATTTTGCAGGTGGCCAACTTTCAGGAATTGTTGGATAAAATTGGTGTGAAAAGTATTGTGGTGAAAAGTGGAAAATTTAAAGATCTTGGCTCTCCATTTCGTCCAATGGAGGATGAAGATCGTCAAGTGCTGCAATCGGTGATGGATGATGTTCATCGCCAATTTATTGATGCTGTGGCGGATGGGCGGTCTTTGGATCCCGGGGAAGTCGAGCAGTTGGCGGACGGCCGAGTCTTTACTGGGCAACAAGCTAAATCGATTTTGTTGGTGGATGAAATTGGAGACTTGCATGATGCCATTAAATTAGCAGGGGAATTAGGTGGGATTGAGGGGGAACCTCGTGTCATAGAAACCAGAAAGCCGTTTTCATTTAGAGATTTTCTCGAGAATACGTTTCTCGGAGACATTCCCGCATTGACCCCCTCTCCATTTTCCACGCCTCTGCTCTATCTCTGGGTGGCCTAAGCCGTGGGAGGATGAGAGTTTTTGCCTCTTCTTATTGGTCAGATGGTCTGTGAAGAGAAGAGTTGGTGGCAGAAATTATAGCTATTTCCGTATCGAAGAGAACACCTTGCTATGAAAAGCCTGATGGGCTATTTATTTTGAAAATGGGCCTGGTGAAAAATTCCGTCAGCGGCGTTCTCGGGCCTTTGTCGTCCTCACATACTCCGTGTACGCTTGGGCTCCCAAGTCCCTGCGGCCTGCCCGAGGAAAGGCACGTCTTGGCCTGCACGGGCTGGGCGGGTGAGACAGAGGGCTTTTTTTGAACAGGACTTTTGCTTGTAAATGATTCATGGAATCGGTCAGGTGGGATTGCCGCGTTGAAATTTTTTAATTATTCAACAGTCCCAAAATAGCTATAACTGTGAAAAGGAGGATGGGATGACTAAAGCGGATCTCATCGAGAAGTTGGCGGAACATGCTCCCCAATTAAGTCGACGACAAGCCGAGGTGGTCGTTAACACCATTTTTGATTCTATCCGGGACTCCTTAAAACGAGGGGAAAAAACTGAAATTCGAGGTTTTGGGAGTTTTCGTCTTCGGCATCGACAGACAAAAGAAGGGCGAAACCCGAAAACCGGAGAATCGGTCTCTGTTCCCGAAAAACGTATGCCGTTTTTTAAAGCGGGAAAGGAAATCAAAGAGTTGCTAAACCCTGATGGACAGGTGTCTTGACCTATGGCTTCCGCTGACCCTTCTCCCATACTTCAGGCGATTCCCTGGACGGACGAAGCGCTTTCCCGGTTAGAGCGCGCCCCCAGTTTCCTGAGGGGCATGGTTCGTCGATTGGCCGAAAAGAAAGCCAAAGAATTAGGGTATGCCGAAATTACCGCGGAAATCCTAGACCAATTTAAACAACAAATGATGGGTTCCATGGGGGGTGAAGCTGGCCTAACTCAGGCCGCCCAGGATATGGCAGCTGGCAGGATCCCCTGGACGACCGAAGCCAGGAAACGATTGGAGACTGTTCCTGAGTTCATGCGGAGTATGATTGCTAAAATCGCGGAAGAGGTGGCCAAAGAACGCGGTCATTTGGAAGTGAATGTCGATTTGTTTGAAAAGGTCGAAGCGTTGGGCGAGACTTCCGTTGAACAGCAAACTCCTATGGAATGGACGGACGAAGCATTGGCTGTCTTACGCAAGCGCATTGAGGATTCTCCTCCGATTGCCATGGAATTTGTGACAGATATGTTGAAGCGGGATGCCGAAGATTTGGCGCGTGAGCAAGGAGTGAGCTACATTGATGCCGAGGCGTTGACTCGTCTCTGGGAAGCGCCTCTTACGCAAGTAGCCTGGGCTGATGATGCTTGGAAACGTCTCCAAACATCACCAGATTTTGTCCGGAGTGGGATTCGGAAAGCAGCTGAGCGACGGGCCCGAAAGCTTGGACTGACCGTCATCGATTCTGAACATCTCACGAAATTTCGGAATGAAGCCATGATGAAAGCTGTCAAACGGATTCGAAGTTTTGGCTATCAGGAACTAACCTTTGACGCATTTGGCGATGCGATGCAAAAAGTGAAACGATTAAAAGGGAATGAACAGGCTGAGCACCGCTTAGATGAAATTCGGGAGTATATGAAGACCAAGCCAGATGTTGGCGTATTAGGAGAGGAACTCATGGGCCAGTTTCGAAATTATTTAAAAGGGGAGGGAACCTTGTAGCTTCCATTCCTTCCTGCCTCTTCGACCTGTATTGTAGGACCTTACCTTCCCCCATTTTTATTATCCATACTTCTCGCTGCTTCCTTGGCCAGTTGATCGACGATTTCATTTTCAGGGTTTCCTGAGTGAGCTTTCACTTTGACCCAGTGGATGGTGATACCTGACTCCTGTATTGTTTTCGCATAAGCTTGAGTAAAGGGCAATTTGGCTTGCCAGGTTCCCGTGGCCCAGCTTTCTAGCCCTTGGTAATCAAAATAGATTGTTCCGTTGGTGATACCCTGTGCCTGACACCATTGGAGGGCTTTGAGGACACCAAAAATTTCCCCGGCCACATTTCGGTGTACAAACGCTGACGGTGGAATATCGTTGCCCTTATCTCGATGAATTTCTTTACTCTTTTCTTTTACGAGGAGCCCCCATCCAAGGTGAAGTGAGCCATCTGTTTGCTGAAGACATGATCCATCTACCCAAATTTCGATTGTAGATGAGGGGGAGCATTGAGATTTCTCGGTTGGATGAGGCCGGGGGCTTTCGGAAGAAGAAACATAGTTTTTCGCTTCTTCCCGTGTCAAAAAGGCCTTATATTCGGCTCTGGGAAATTGATACACCTGTTTCCGGCAGGCTTCCCAACTCTCAAAGACTCCGGTAGTGCGGCCCCGGCGAACTCCATAATATTTCATCGTACAGAGTTTCCTGCAAGGGAACCAGGCCTTGGTCCAATTTTTTGTGAACTGAGGCTATTGCCCTCAAAATATATGTTCCAAGTCAGACCGATGAATGGATGGTTACCGGTTGGTTCCACCTTGTAAGGCTTTAATTTTGCTTTTCGCAATGGCGACTTTTCCTGCTTCGTCAGGATTGTCTTCTGCCAAAATTAAAAATGTTTCGTATTCTTGAATCGCGCGTTTGGGGTTAATGGATTCAAAGGCTTCAGCCAAATTGAATCGGGCGTGCGTATAGTTGGGCTGCAAAGCCAAGGCTTGTTCGTAGGCCTTCACACTTTGAGGGATTTCTCTAAGTTGTGCCAACACGGATCCGTAACTATTCAAAATTGGAGCTGAGTGTGGTTGAATGGTCAGGGCTTGTTCTATCTGGGCTTTGGCCTCTTGAGTTTGACCTAGGCTCAAATAAGCCAGTCCCCATCGATGGTGAGCTTCCGCTCGTTGCTTGGTATCAGGCAAACCGTAATCAATAGCTTTTTGGTAAGCTTCTCGTGCAATATCGGGGTGTTTGGTCCCACAGGATGCGAATAACGCAATCTCTCCTCGGGCAAATTGCTGAAGTCCTAAAAACTCTTGTTTAGCCGATGAATGCTCGTCGGTTGGGGGGAGAGATGACGGTTGAGAATAAGGGGATTTAATATAAGAAAGATATTTGGCGTGACTGCCATCCAAAAGTTGTTCATAGGGATCAAGGACGAAGACGGCCATAACTAATTGATTGTCTCGCCCAGGCGAATGTTTAATGTAATACTGATGTGTGGTTGTGGCTTTTCCCGTGCGATAGAGAGTGGCTGATTCTGGGGCTTGTCCTTGAAGGAGTTGAGCGGAGTTAAAGAAGAACTCACGAGCTGGGGGCAACTGGGAAAGGGTACGTCGCAGTTTTGGATAGGGATCAAGGGATAAGCCATCGGGAAAGGCGGTAATTACCCCAACGAGGGTGTGGTCTTCATTGAACATCAACCATTGACCTTGTTTATCGGGAAAGGCAATCTCTTGAAAGTGTTCCGTACCATTTCCCCAGAGCACTTCATGACTGCCTGGTTTTAACCAACTTGCTTGCGCTTCTTTTTTCGTCTGGCAAAGCCGTGCCTTCCCTAATAGATTGAGATCACTTTCTGATGGAGGAAGAGAGGATGAAGGGGGAGAACCAGCACAATGGGGGAGTAAGCATAGTAGCCAGAACGCTCTGGCAAACCATACCGTTGGGGTTTTTCTCCCTAGACGTCGAGGTGGCTGTATGAACTCAGAAGTTATCTGGTCCATTGAAATATCAGGGGGCATGGAAGAAAATCAGGAACATGCTATCCCCCGATTCCTGAGATTTTTGAGGGATATGTTTACTATCCAGCACATTCAATCTCCAACCGCTGCTATGGAACATTACCTGGGTATTTTGAAAATGGATATTGGCAAGATGAATAGTGATGGTGGGCGATACTGGGATCGAACCAGTGGCCTCTTCCGTGTGAAGGAAGCGCTCTCCCACTGAGCTAATCGCCCGCGCGGGTCAATTTATCACAATGTAGGGGAGGGAGCAATGAAGTCCCGCTGGCCTATCTCTGCTGTCACTTGACCGTTTAGGAAAGTGTGGAGTAGGCTGAAATTATGTGCTGCATGTACTCGAGTAAGGAGGTGTCTGATGGATAAGCAGGATCGAAAGCAAGACTCTCGAAAGCCCAGATCTCCCCAAGAATCTGAGGCTATTCAGGCTGATCCAAAAGTTGTCGAAACGGGGCAACGGTTAAAAGAAGAAATGGATGATTTGGTTGATGAAATAGATAAAGTTTTAGAAGAGAATGCCGCCGAATTTGTTAAAAATTATGTGCAAAAAGGTGGAGAATAAGCTCTTGGCACAAGTGTAGCCGTTATACTTGTGTTCTTCTGTTTTCCTCAGATTTTCAGGGGTCTTTCTTCCCCGCTTCTTCTTTTCACATTTTCACTGGTAATTGTTAGCCCGAGACCGTTGGTGTCTCTCCTCCGGGTGAGAAAAGGGTAACCTGTCCGGATTCAGGCAAGAAAGCCGTTCCCCTCCATTTGGTTGCTACGGAAGGTTTAGGGAGATTTTTTTTCGAGAAAGTTGTGGAGCTGAAAGAATGCAGCAATTTTATCAACATTTTGTTATGATTTTTAGAGTCGAGGAGATCGACGATGAGGGTTGGCTTATATGGATGTCATGCATTTGACCGACATTGAGCAGCTTATGGACCAGGTGTTGGCGTACTATCCAGAAGCCGATACAGGTCTCATCCGACGCGCCTATGACTATTCTGCCAGAGCCCATAAGGGGCAAATTCGTCAAACCGGTGAGCCCTACGTCCTTCATCCGTTAGCTGTTGCGGGAGTTTTAACCTATCTCAAATTAGACGTTCCGGCGATTGCCGCTGGACTTCTCCATGATACGCTTGAAGATACGCTGGCTACGCGGGCTGAATTGGAGCAGGAATTCGGTGCCGATGTCGCGCGGTTGGTTGAAGGTGTCACCAAGATTGGGCAAATTCCTTTTAAGACCTATGAAGAAAAGCAGGCCGAAAATTTTCGGAAAATGGTTCTCTCCATGGCCGATGATATCCGAGTGGTATTCATTAAATTGGCCGACCGTCTCCATAATATGCAGACCCTCGAGGCACTCTCTGACGTAAAACAAAAACAAATTGCTCAAGAAACCATTGAGATCTATGCGCCACTAGCCAACCGGCTTGGGATGAGTTGGATTAAGCAAGAGTTAGAGGACCTGTGTTTTCAATACCTGCAACCGGACTCCTATTCGTTATTAAAGTTGCGGTTGGCCAAAAAGGATGGAGCGCGTCAGGAATATATTCAAGCATTGATTCAGTTGACCCAGAAAGCTCTAACAGAGGCTGGTTTGGCTGGACAAGTAGAGGGGCGGCCTAAGCACCTCTATAGTATTTATCAGAAAATGGAGCGCCGGTCGGTTTCGTTCGATGAAATTTATGATCTTACGGCCATTCGGATTGTGACAGATTCCAAAATCAATTGTTATGTCATATTAGGTTTGATTCATTCAATTTGGCCTCCCGTTCCTAGTCGATTTAAGGATTATATCGCGACCCCGCGTTCAAATTTATATCAATCCTTACATACGACCGTCGTTGGCCCCCAAGGTGAATATGTGGAATTTCAGATTCGAACGGCCGAAATGCATCGGATTAATGAATATGGGGTAGCCGCTCATTGGTTGTATAAAGAGCCTCGTAAGGTTGGGGGGCGAGATGAGGAAGTCTTTGGTTGGCTCAGACAGTTTGTGGAGTGGCACAAGGATCTTTCGGATAATCGCCAGTTCATGGATTCTATCAAATTGGATTTATTCCACGATGTGGTGTTTGTGTTTACACCGAAAGGCGAAGTTCGAGAAGTACCGGTGGGGTCGACGCCATTAGATTTGGCATATGCTATTCATACCGAAATTGGTGACCATTGTGTGGGTGCGAAGATTAACGGCAGATTAGTTCCCCTCCGTTATCGATTGAATAGCGGAGATTTGGTGGAAATTCTGACCTCTGCTTCCCAAGTGCCTCATCGAGGTTGGTTGAAATTTGTTAAAACATCTCGGGCAAAAACTAAAATTAAGCATTGGTTTAAGGTGGCAGAGCAAAAGCGGGCACTCGAGCTAGGGCGGCGATTGTTGGAGCAAGAGTTTCAACGACAAAATCTTCCCATAGACCAATCTCTCCAATCGGACCGATTGGTGTCCATAGCCAAGGTGAAGGGCTGTGGGACTGCGGATGAGTTAGTCCGCCTGGTCGGGTTCGGCCGTTTGGCCCCCGATCAAGTGGTGGGTCATTTCAATGAAGGGGCCGGCGAAAAATATTCCGCCCCGCCCAAAAGCGGAAAGTTGGAATCCCATCTAAAAATACCGAACCTTCTTCAGGAAGGACCTGTAAAATTTCAAGGGAACAAAGATGTCTTAATGCAACTCTCTAAATGTTGTAAGCCTGTTCCCGGTGAACCCATTCGAGGATATATGACCCGAGGGAGGGGCCTAACCATTCATGCGGTGGATTGTCCCAATTTTCTTTCATTGGAGTGGGATCATAACCGGCTCGTGGAGGTAGAATGGGATACAGAACTTGAAGGCACCCATTCCGTAGAAGTGTCGGTGTTAACACTCGATTGTCCTGGGGTTTTAGCAAAGGTGTCCTCTGGAATTTCTCAGTGCCAAGCCAATATCACGAGAGCAGATATTTCTACACGGGAAGACCGAAAAGCGGTGTTAGATTTTGTCATTGAAGTGAAGAATATAGCGCATTTGGAATTAATCCTTCAGGAGATTCAACGGGTCGAGGGTATTCTTTCCGCCAAGCGAGTCCGAGGGTGGTAGCGGGAAACTGTTTCGGTCAAAAGGGAAGGTGATTTTGTGGAAGAGAAATAGTTAACTGACTTCCCGGCATCAGTTCCAATTTTTTTGCCATTCCGGCTCGAATTTCTAAGACCTGCTGAGATTTTTTGTGCGAGTAATATCGGGGGCATCCGTCATCGGTTCTCGTGCAAATCGGGACCTTCGATTCAATGTGAATGATCCTCCCAGTCGCATCCAGCCATAAGATATCAAGCGGGATCTTTGTGTTTTTCATCCAAAAAGTCCAGTACCCTAATTCTGGAAATTGAAAGAGCATGCCGTAGTCTGGTGCCAGGGATGAACGAAACATCAGGCCCAGGGCTCGTTTGTCAGGAGTATTCGCAATTTCAGCAAAAATTGTGACGCCCTTGGGAGTTGAGATACTTGCTAGGCCATTTCCCAAGAGAGGACTGGTTTGTCCATGAACCTCTGTGGTGGAGAAATCTCCTCCAGTTGCCAGGAGGGTTAGGGCGAACAGCATGATGGATCCCATCCGATAGCCAATCCCAACATGGGGCAATTTTTTTAGGGATAGGGTGAGGAGAGGGCAAGAATGACAGCTCATTGGCCTCAATGTGTCCTGCCAGGGGATAATTTGTCAAATCCAAGCTATGCATTTGGGAATCAAAGAAGCCTCCAGGGTCTTGACCTAGTCATCTTAGGAAATTATAATAACTCGTTTACAGGTAGGGCGAATTTCTTCCGCTCCCGCAACTAAGAATAAAACACTAAGGTTTTGTACATTTCTATTTGTGGTCTTCAGGAGCTCATGTTCGCCTTGTCTGTCTTCACCTCAAAGAGATCTTCATCTTTATTCCATGATGTAACTCACAAACAGGTTGCGTAGAGAAGAGCCCTACTTGTTCAAATGGGCAGGTACCCAAGCGGTCAACGGGGGCAGACTGTAAATCTGCTGCCATCGGCTTCCAAGGTTCGAACCCTTGCCTGCCCACCATGACTGCTTGAAAAATGAAAAATGCTGCATTGGGGGGGAGGGAGGACCTATCGAAAACGATAGAGGCATTAACAGAAATTGCGGGCGTAACTCAGTGGTAGAGTTCCAGCCTTCCAAGCTGGCTGTCGCGGGTTCAAATCCCGTCGCCCGCTCCAATAGTTTCGGGATAGTCGTAAACCGAAGGACGGTTTTCAGGTTAATTCACCACGAGGGAATGGAAGGGGGCCCATGTAGCTCAGTTGGTAGAGCACGTCCTTGGTAAGGACGAGGTCACGCGTTCGATCCGCGTCGTGGGCTCCATCAATACATCAATAATTGGAAATTAGGGAAAGGGTATTTCCCTTTTTGACTTGGATGAGGAGAGTAGGGCATGGCGAAGGCGAAATATGAGCGGAAGAAGCCGCATCTGAATGTGGGGACGATTGGGCACGTGGACCATGGCAAGACGACGTTAACGTCGGCGTTGACCAAGGTGATGGGCGATCTGGGGCAGGCCAAATTTGTGTCCTATGACGAGGTGGCCAAGGCGAGCGAAAGCCAAGGGCGGCGGGACGCCACGAAAATTCTCACCATTGCCATTTCGCACGTGGAGTATGAAACCGCGAA
>JAZFZJ010000152.1:0-2434 GCA_036443915.1 Nitrospirales bacterium | reverse complement strand
GCGCAAAGGATAGTCAGCTCCTCTTTTTGGATGAGGCCCCTGACCTCAACAACTGCTTCGAACCTTTTAAAGACCTCCCTCGAACCGTCGGTCCCTTCCTTTTTGGTAGGTTGGACGTCGGTACCCTTCCGGCAGAGACGAAGTCCTCAAGGGAGTAATGATCTAGAATAGATGCAATCGCATTTCGTACATCCAACATGATCCGTTGAATCGGACAGGTGACAGTGGCGGCATGGGGACAATCCACACATTTTTGATAGGCGGTTTGGCTCACACATCCAATGGGAGCCAAGGGACCGTCCAAGATGCGAATAATTTGGCCCAAGGTCACTTCCCGCGGCGACTTAATTAAAAACACCCCGCCATGAACACCGCGGCGGCTTCCAATAAGGCCGGCGTTCTTTAACGACAAAAGAATCGTTTCTAAAAACCCAAGGGGAATGTTTTGTCTATCTGCCAACGCTTTCCGTTGGACTGCTCCCTGGCCAAAGTCCTGAGTCAGTTCAATCATGGCCCGCAAACCATATTCACTTTTTTTGGATAATTTCATAATTTAATATTGTTAACTAAATTAGTAAATAATTATAACAAAATCTTTCCTCTTCTTCAAGAAATCCTCGTTCACTCACGGAATATGTGCAGCAAATTTCCATAACAAAAAACAAACAGAAGTAATATCCTGCCTTAAATCCGAAAGGCCAAAAGTATAGGGAGGGGATCTTAGTCCCCTTGATAGCACGACCAAAGGGGTAGAAGCAGGTTTGTCTATGCTGAATGGAGCAGTTCCAAACAGGGCTTGTCATTTTTACACATGTTCTGTGGTTCCTTCTCCATACTTTCCCCAAACAAAAACCATGCGCTCCTTGATGGAACAGTCCCAAAATAGGGAAGAACTTTCATTTGAGAAAAAACAAGCTCTTCCCCTCTTCTATGCCGGAACTGGGTTTTGGTACCACGCCTTTAGGCTTGTGTCAGAGCAAATTACTGAGAACCAAAATCATCTGACATTCGACTCCTCCAGAAACAACGGATATGTTTGGTAGAACAGGTGGGATTACGGAGTATGGCCAAAACGTTACTTGAGAGAGAAGGGCCGGTTACGGATGGTTGCAGTCTATCACAGTGTCATCACCCTTCTTCTGGGCCATCCCCACAATGGAAGTTTATCCTCCAAGGGACGTCTGCCAACGCTCCAGCTCTCTCAGTTCTGAACAGACGACAATCGAACAGATTGAAGAGCTGTATCCTTCCGCATTGGGATTTGGATAGGATGACAACAAACCGGGACCTTAATATTTTATCAAGCGCATCTTTCTGATCAGGGTTCTACCAACTTAAAAGAGAGGAAACGTTATGAAGAAAATAAGTTTCATCGTAGGGCTGACTTGTCTTGCCATCGGATGTGCTGGGGGACAATGGGTTAAAGAAGGCACACCTCTCGAAACCGTACAACGAGACTATGGCGAATGCCAAACCATGGGAATGGTTCAACAACCGCAACCTTCGACCCTGGGCGATAAAATTGGCGCCAATCCCGATATGAGCGGCCGGGCCATTGAACAATGCATGCGAGGGAAAGGCTATCGGTGGATCACGGAAAAGACTAGTGGCCAATAGGAAAGGGAGACAGAGGTCCCATCTGTTCTTTACTTCATTTATCTTAATGGCAAATTGTTACGATGAGACGATGTCGATAGCACAAGTCTGGCTTTTCCCCACTTAGGATACGACTTAATGCAGCGGAAGCGATCGCAACCAAACGACAAGTCAAGACCTGCGAATAACTTTTGTAGGGATTGTTATGATATCTTCACTGAAGAGGGTAGTTTAAAGTGGTGGAGGGCAGGCATTCCACCCGTCGTTGACTCCTCTACTCCGCATTGAAATTCAAGGAGTTGCCTGGGCAGCCTAAATAAATAGACCCCACCCCCAATGGGCACACCCCCCGGTACGGGTTGGGGAATATAGGGTCCCACGCGCTCAACACGGGGCAAATATTTTGCTTGTTGCAACGCCATCCCCCAGAGTGCCGCAACACACACAAGCCCAACCTTCAGGGGGGCAGGGTCGTAGGGAAATACGTTACAAAAGGCTTTTGGTCATGTGTACATGGTTCGCTGATCAAGATACGCCCGAGTTCAAAGGTGAACCTCGTTCTTGCTCAGTGAGGAATGGGGGACAGGAAATTTTAAAAAAAGGAAAAGGGTAAAAGGGAAAAGAAAAAAGGGTTAGCGGATGTCCTGAGCGAGACGGAATCCCAGGCTGAAGTCCCGGTAGGCCGGGGTGTACCAGCTCCGGGTCGATGCACGCAGGCTCACCGGTAGGGTGTACCAGGACCCACCCCGGTCCACACGCATGTTATGGGATGGATCATACCAGCTCGCACACCATTCCCACACATTCCCCGCCATGTCAAAACAACCGGAAGGACTGA
>JAZFZJ010000151.1:0-16165 GCA_036443915.1 Nitrospirales bacterium | reverse complement strand
TTCGCGGTTTCATACTCCACGTGCGAAATGGCAATGGTGAGAATTTTCGTGGCGTCCCGCCGCCCTTGGCTTTCGCTCGCCTTGGCCACCTCGTCATAGGACACAAATTTGGCCTGCCCCAGATCGCTCATCACCTTGGTCAACGCCGACGTTAACGTCGTCTTGCCATGGTCCACGTGCCCAATCGTCCCCACATTCAGATGCGGCTTCTTCCGCACAAATTTCGCCTTCGCCATGCCTACCTCCTCGTCAGGTCAACGCTTTTCTCATGAAAAAATAGCCCCTCATGAGGAACACTATTCCCCTTGATTCTTTTTAATAATCTGTTGGGCCATTAACTTGGGAACTACCTCGTATGACTGAAATTCCATACTATACGTGGCTCGGCCCTGCGTTTTGGAGCGTAAATCCGTGGAATACCCAAACATTTCACTCAAAGGGACCGCAGCATCCACCACCTGCGAACCACCCCTGGCCTTCATCCCATGAATCTTCCCCCGTCGGCCATTCAAATCGCCTATAACATCCCCCATGAATTCCTGAGGCACTAACACCTCCACCTTCATAACCGGTTCCAATAGGACCAAATCTGCTTTTTGACACGCACTAACCAGCGCCATAGATGCAGCAATCTTGAAGGCCATCTCACTAGAATCAACCTCGTGAAAAGAGCCATCAAACAAGGTCACCCGAAGGTCGCGCAGAGGGTAGCCCGCCAAAATACCACTTTCCATTCTCTCCTTAACACCTTTTTCAACAGGAACAATATACTCTCTCGGAACCGCCCCGCCCACAATCTTATTAACAAACTCCAAACCCGTCCCAGATTCAGCCGGCTCCACACGGAGAAAAACATGGCCATACTGACCACGCCCACCCGTTTGTTTGATGTATTTTCCCTCGGCCTGGGCCCTGCCGCGAATGGTCTCTCTGTAGGCTACCTGGGGCTTTCCAACATTGGCCTGTACCTTAAATTCCCTGAGAAGACGATCCACAATAATTTCTAAATGCAACTCCCCCATACCCGAAATAATGGTCTGGCCAGTTTCGTCATCGGATTTTATCCGAAAAGAGGGATCTTCCTGGGCAAGCTTTTCCAATGAATACCCTAACTTATCCAAATCCTGCTTGGTCTTGGGCTCCACCGCCAAAGAGATAACCGGTTCAGGAAAATTAATCACTTCAAGGAGAATCGGATGCTTTTCCTCACAGAGGGTATCACCCGTCCTCGTATCCTTCAGCCCCACAGCGGCAGCGATATCACCCGCGGAAACCTCACCAATCTCTTCCCGTTTATTGGCATGCATTTTCAACAGGCGCCCGATTCGCTCTTTCTTTTCTTTTGCTACGTTATACACATAGGATCCAGCATGTAATTTTCCTGAATAGACCCTAAAATACGTCAATTGTCCCGAGAAAGGGTCCGACATTATTTTAAACGCTAAGGCTGCAAAGGGCTCACTTTCAGAAGGGCTTCGAGTAATGGGTTCCTCCGTCCTAGGATCGATGCCTTGAACGGGAGGAAGATCAACCGGAGAAGGGAGATAATCTACCACGCCATCCAATAAAGGCTGAACGCCTTTATTTTTAAAAGCGGAGCCACAAAACACTGGCGTAACTTTCAAGGAAATCGTCCCCAACCGGATCGCTCGTTTTATCTCCTCAATCTCCAAAACTTGTCCATCCAAATACCGTTCCATGGCCATTTCATCAAACTCTACAACCGCCTCGATCAATTTCTCGCGATAGTTAGTGGCCAACTCGAGATATTCTTCAGGTATATCTTCTGTAACAAACGCCGCCCCGAGAGTTTCATCATCAAACACGAGGGTCTTCATGGTTAACAGATCAATCACTCCTCGAAATCCATCCTCTTGCCCCAAAGGCAATTGAACGGGAACGGGATTAGCTCCCAAGCGGTCAATCAAGCTCTGAACACTGGCAAAGAAATCCGCCCCAACTCGGTCCATCTTATTCATAAACGTAATTCGCGGAACTTGATACTTATCAGCTTGGCGCCACACTGTCTCAGATTGCGGCTCAACTCCCTGCACAGAATCAAAAACGGCTACTGCCCCATCCAATACCCTCAAAGAGCGCTCCACTTCAATGGTAAAATCCACATGGCCAGGGGTATCAATAATATTGATTCGGTTATCTTTCCAGGCACACGTTGTTGCCGCAGATGTAATGGTAATCCCCCGTTCGCGCTCTTGCTCCATCCAATCCATGGTAGCGGCACCTTCGTGAACTTCCCCTATTTTATGAGACACCCCGGTATAGTAAAGAATTCGCTCGGTTGTCGTGGTCTTCCCTGCATCAATGTGCGCCATGATGCCAATATTTCGAGTTCGACTGAGGGGAACTTCCACTCCTATCATACTCCTCACATAACAATGCTGCGAGAGGCTTTGTTCTTCTTGGAAAACTGAGGAAGGAAATAATCCCTCCCTCTCCTAAGAACCAATCCCCTGCAGCATAACCTTACCCGACTTACCATCGATAATGAGCAAAAGCTCGATTAGCTTCTGCCATTCGGTGAGTTTCATCCCGCTTTTTTACGGAAGACCCATTATTATTAGCAGCATCTACCAACTCAGCGGCCAATTTCTCTCTCATGCTCTTTCCCGTTCGAGCTAAAGCGCTTCGCTTAATCCAACGCAAAGCCAAGGCAATCTGACGAACAGGGCGTATCTCTACCGGAACTTGATAGGAAGCCCCACCAACCCGTCTTGACTTTACCTCAACCGCTGGCTTCACGTTCCCCAGAGCGGCATGAAATACCTTAAGAGGTTCCTCACCGGTTTTACTCTGCACAATATCAAACGCTCCATAACACACCCGTTCAGCCGTACTTTTTTTCCCATCCCGTAACAGAATATTTAAAAACCTTCCCACAATAGGATCCTTGTAACGGGAATCCTGAACAAATTTCTGCCGAAGAACGAGTGGCCTCCGTGGCATATAAAATTCCTCTCGAGAGCTATTTTTCTAATTAACTCGGCTTTCCTGAATACCAAAGAAGGGATTACTTGGGTCGCTTAGCCCCATACTTCGACCGACCCTGCTTTCGATTCGCAACGCCAACAGCATCCAAAGCCCCACGAACCATATGATATCGAACACCAGGAAGATCTTTTACACGCCCACCCCGAACTAGGACGATGGAATGCTCCTGAAGATTGTGCCCCATTCCTGGGATATAGGCCGTTACCTCCAACCCTGTCGTCAACCTCACCCTGGCAACTTTCCTCAGGGCAGAATTTGGTTTTTTCGGTGTCGTGGTATAGACACGGAGACAGACCCCCCGTCGTTGAGGACAACGATTTAATGCCGGACTCTTACTTTTGGCTTTTATCGCTTTACGTCCGATACGAACTAATTGATTGACGGTTGGCATAAATTTCCAGATCGAAACGAAACATTATATAAATATTTTTTCCAGTTAATTTTCATTGAGGGAAACCTACCGATCTTATAGATTCACCCAATCTCTGTCAAGATATTTAAACTTTTCAAACGCCCCCGATGGCCTTCACTAATTCCTTGACAACTGAACTTTTCCCCCTTCAGCTGGCTCTTCCAAAGGCACCACTTCCTCTTCGACAGACTTTGGAACAAACGTTTCACGGTATTCACTCCAACCCGTCCCAGCAGGAATCAACCTCCCAACAATAACATTTTCCTTGAGTCCTCGAAGTTCATCCGTACGACCATTAATGGCAGCCTCTGTCAGAACTCTTGTGGTTTCCTGGAATGAAGCTCCAGAAATAAAACTATCCGTACTTAGTGAGGCCTTTGTGATACCTAGCAAAACCGGCTTACCCATTGCCGGCTTGCCACCTTGCGAAAGGACCCGCTCGTTTTCATCCTCAAACACAAATTTATTGACTTGCGTCCCCGGTAGAAAGGAAGTGTCCCCGGCATCTTCGACCCTCACCTTTTTCAACATTTGTCGAGTGATCACTTCAATGTGTTTGTCATTGATGACCACCCCCTGCAAGCGATACACCTCCTGCACTTCATCAACTAAATACTTTTGTAACTCGCGTGGGCCCAGCACAGCCAAAATATCATGGGGATTGGCCGACCCATCCATTAACGGCTCACCAGCTCGTACCCAATCTCCCTCATGCACATTGATGTGCCGGCCTCGTGGAATAAAATACTCTTTTATATCGCCGATTTTATTATCCACTACCACTTTTCGTAGGCCCTTGACGAATCCTCCAAAGGATATCTCTCCATCGATTTCGGTGACCACTGCATGCTCTTTCGGTTTCCGCGCCTCGAACAACTCCGCCACACGCGGCAATCCTCCAGTAATGTCTTTCGTCTTTGTGGTCTCTCGAGGTATCTTCGCCAAGACATCTCCAGGATACATCATAGACCCTTTTTCAACAAAAATATGTGCTCCCACCGGCAGAAGGTACCGAGCAGGTGACCCAGAGCTAAGCTTTGCCGTTTTCCCTGACTCATCCTTGACCGATAACCGTGGACGCAAATTAGTCCCGGCTTGCTCAATCACCACGCGACGAGACAGGCCCGTAACTTCATCTACTTCATCCTTAATGGTGACCCCCTCGACAATATCCCCCAAGGCTATCTTTCCCCCAACTTCCGTTAAGATGGTGAGGGAATAGGGATCCCATTCCACAAATTTCTGTTCAATTTCAACTTTTCCTCCGTCGGCAATTTTAATTTTGGCACCATACATAACCGGATATTTTTCACGCTCTCGACCCGTTTCATCGCATACCGCAACCTTCGCATTTCTGACCATCACCACCCAATCACCCTGCTGAGTTTTGACCGCCATTTTGGGATTGTGGAAATCAGCATTTTTCTTGGCATCAAAGCTTAAAAACTTAATAGTGCCTTTGTGCTTAGATTCTAAAACTGTTTGTTCAACAACCTTACTCGCTGTTCCCCCGATGTGGAACGTTCTCATCGTTAACTGGGTGCCTGGCTCTCCGATAGACTGCGCCGCAATCACACCAACCGGCTCACCTTTTTCCACAAGACGGCCACGAGCTAAATCCCGACCATAACATTTCGCACAGACCCCCCAACGAGATTGGCAAGTGAGAACCGAGCGAATTTTTACATGGTCAATTCCAGCCTCAACGATCATCTTACAAATGTCCTCGTTTAATTCTTCAGAACCTGTGACGATGATTTCCTGAGTGACCGGATCGAGCACATCCTCCGCGGTTAAACGGCCAAGAATCCGCTCATCCAACGATTGAATAACCTCTCCACCCTCTACTAATGCCGACAACATAATGCCATCCGTGGTGAAACAATCCTCCTCAGCCACAATGACATCTTGCGCAGCATCGACCAACCGCCGCGTAAGATACCCAGAATTTGCGGTTTTCAATGCCGTATCGGCCAATCCTTTTCTTGCTCCATGGGTAGAGATAAAATATTGCAAGACCGTCAAGCCTTCACGGAAATTCGCGGTAATAGGGGTTTCAATGATTTCCCCTGAAGGCTTGGCCATAAGACCACGCATTCCGCCTAACTGGCGAATTTGCTGGGAACTTCCCCGAGCCCCAGAGTCTGCCATCATAAAAATGGGATTAAGGCCTTCCACAGGATCCCTACCGCCTCCCTCACTAATTTCCTTCATCATCTCTATCGCGACTTGTTCACTGGTGTGAGCCCAAATATCGATCACTTTGTTGTATCGTTCTCCATTGGTGATTAAACCCTCGCTGTATTGCTCACGGACTTTTACAACCTCTCCTTCAGCCCCTTCGATCAATTCCCCCTTACGAGAAGGAATGTGCATATTGTCGATACAAATAGACACGCCGGCCTTGGTTGCATAGGAAAATCCCAGGTCCTTCAAGCGATCAAGCATGATAACTACCTCATGAAGACCCGCCTGACGATAGACACGATCGACCAACTTCGTCAGCTCCTTTTTTGTCATGAGCTGATTCACATGCGAAAATGGCATACTGGAAGGCAAAATTTCTGACAAGATGACCCGTCCCACCGTCGTTTCCATCAGATCCCCATCAATTCGAACCTTAATGCGCGCTTGTTCCTCGACAGATTGCGAATCAAAAGCAATGCGAACTTCTTCCACAGACGAAAAAATCTTCCCTTCCCCCTGGGCGCCCACACGATCCTTGGTCAACCAGTAACACCCTAGGACCATATCTTGAGACGGAACAGCAAGGGGCCGACCATTAGCCGGAGACAGAACGTTATTGGCCGCCATCATCAAGACCCGAGTCTCAATTTGCGCCTCCACGGAAAGCGGAACATGGACAGCCATTTGATCCCCATCAAAATCGGCATTAAAGGCCGCACAGACTAATGGATGAAGACGAATCGCTTTCCCTTCAACCAATATCGGGTCAAAGGCTTGAATACCAAGGCGATGCAGCGTCGGAGCACGATTGAGCATCACCGGATGTTCGCGAATGACCTCATCAAGAACATCCCAGACTTCCGGACGTTCTTTTTCCACTAATCGCTTTGCACTTTTGATAGTCGTGGCTGCTCCGCGCTCTTCCAATTTATGGAAGATAAATGGCTTAAACAATTCCAACGCCATCTTTTTGGGCAATCCGCACTGATTAAGCCGAAGCTCGGGACCGACAACAATAACCGACCGGCCAGAATAGTCGACTCGTTTCCCTAAGAGGTTTTGTCGAAACCGCCCCTGTTTCCCCTTCAACATATCGCTCAACGACTTCAGGGGACGCTTATTCGCTCCTCGAATAACACGCCCACGCCGTCCATTATCAAACAAGGCATCCACCGCTTCCTGGAGCATCCGCATTTCATTTCGGATAATGACGCCTGGGGCTTTTAATTCCACTAATCGTTTAAGACGATTATTTCGGTTAATCACGCGGCGATAGAGGTCATTCAAATCTGAGGTAGCAAATCGTCCGCCATCTAAAGGAACGAGGGGACGAAGCTCTGGAGGAAGAACCGGAATGGCATCCATAATCATCCATTCTGGGTTATTGCCGGATTTATGAAAGGCTTCGATCACCTTTAGACGCTTCGTAAGTTTTTTACCGACAGCGACAGAGGTGGTGTTTTTAATTTTGTCATGCCGTTCGTCCCACAAAGCCTCGATATCAACTTTTCTCAACAACTCACGAATAGCCTCAGCTCCAATACCAACCGTAAAGGACGTGACCCCATACTCCTCCACACATTCCCGATACCGTTCCTCGGTCAACAATTCCCTTTCCCGTAGGTCAGTATTTCCAGGGTCCAAGACCACATAGGCCTCGAAATACAGGATCTTTTCCAACATCTTCAAACTCATATCCAACAAAATCCCAATACGACTCGGAACCCCCTTTAAAAACCAAATGTGGGCCACCGGAGCCGCGAGCTCAATATGGCCCATGCGCTCACGCCGAACTTTGGATTGAATCACTTCCACTCCGCACTTGTCGCACACAATCCCACGGTGCTTCATGCGTTTATATTTTCCGCAATTGCACTCCCAATCTTTTGTTGGCCCAAAAATCTTGGCACAGAAAAGCCCATCTCGTTCTGGTTTAAATGACCGATAATTAATGGTCTCTGGCTTTTTCACTTCCCCATAGGACCAGGAACGAATTTTCTCAGGCGAAGCAATACGAATACGCATGGCATCAAACGATACAGCATCACGTGGCTTCTCAAAGAGCGAATAGATACTTTCCAAGTTCATTCCTCCAATTAAGTGGAATAGTAGAAATCCACCATCAGCACCATCAGTTACTCAGCCGACTTAATCAGTTCCACATCCAAGCCTAAACTCTGCAACTCCTTCACCAAAACGTTAAAGGACTCCGGAAGACCTGGCTCAAGGAAATTCTCTCCCTTCACAATCGCCTCATACATTCGAGATCGACCCGGGACATCATCAGACTTTACGGTTAAAAATTCCTGCAAGGTAGAAGCCGCGCCATACGCCTGAAGCGCCCAGACCTCCATTTCCCCTAATCGCTGTCCCCCAAATTGGGCTTTCCCGCCAAGGGGTTGCTGCGTCACCAAGGAGTAAGGTCCAATCGAACGCGCATGGATTTTATCATCGACCAAATGGTGGAGCTTCAACATATACATATACCCAACAGTGATCGGACTCTTGAATGGTTCACCCGTTCGGCCATCATACACCTCGGATTGCCCAGACTCTGGCAATTGGGCTTTACGCAATAATTCTTTAATTTCCTTTTCGGATGCGCCATCAAACACCGGGGTTTCTACGTGGATGCCCAAGGCTTTCGCCGCCCACCCCAAATGGGTTTCTAAAATCTGCCCCACATTCATGCGAGAAGGAACACCTAAGGGGTTAAGAACGATTTCGACAGGAGTCCCATCTGGGAGATACGGCATGTCTTCTTCGGGCATTATTCGAGAGACCACACCTTTATTCCCATGGCGTCCGGCCATTTTATCGCCTACGGCAATCTTCCGCTTTATTGCCAAATACACCTTGACCAGCTTGATGACGCCAGGAGGCAATTCGTCCCCCCGTCGAAGCCGACCGACCTTTTCATCGTAGGCCGTTTGCAAGATTTCAATTTGGTCCTTGGCATCCCGTTCAATTTCATCTAACTTTTTTTGTTCTTCAGCATCAGCTAAAATCACCCGACGCGCATCATCGTCCGTCAATTTTCGCAAAACTTCTGCCGTGATTCGACCTTTTTTCTTGAGGATCACTTCGCCGCTTTCTGGATCCATAAGGTCACGGCCAACAAATTGACCAAGCAACAACTTCCGAATTTTACGATTACGCTCCTCCTCAATGATTCGAAGCTCTTCTTGGTAGTCCCGCTCCACCTTCACTCGATCATCGGTTTCAATGGTCCGAGATCGCTCATCTTTATCCACCCCTTTTCGCGAGAAAATTTTGACATCAACCACAATCCCTTCAATGCCCGGCGGAACCTGTAGGGAGGTATCTTTGACATCACCTGCTTTTTCTCCAAAAATGGCCCTGAGCAATTTTTCTTCAGGAGTTAATTGGGTTTCCCCCTTGGGAGTCACCTTGCCAACTAAAATGTCTCCCGGCTTTACCTCGGCCCCAATACGAACAATGCCACTTTCGTCCAAATTCCGAAGGGCCTCTTCACCTAGATTCGGAATATCGCGAGTAATCTCTTCTTTGCCTAATTTGGTGTCCCGGGCCTCTACCTCGAATTCCTCGATATGGATGGACGTAAACGTATCATCCTTCACCATCTTTTCACTTAAGAGAATGGCATCTTCAAAGTTGTAGCCACCCCAGGGCATAAAGGCCACCAAGATATTTTTCCCTAACGCCAACTCCCCTCGATCCATAGCCGGCCCATCCGCCAGAACTTGCCCCGTTTTGACCGGCTGCCCGACTCGGACAATAGGCGTCTGTGTAATACAGGTATTCTGATTGGTCCGTTGAAATTTTACCAAGTCGTACGTGTCGAGAATTCGGGCCCCCTTTTTTTTATCTTCTTTTGGTTTGAGACTGGCTCTCACCACGATTCTTCTGGCATCAACCGATTCGACCATGCCATCGCGCTTGGCAATGGCTAAATATCCCGAATCTCTGGCTACAACGGACTCCATCCCAGTCCCCACTAACGGCGCCTCACTCTTGACCGTTGGAACACCCTGACGTTGCATATTCGATCCCATGAGGGCCCGATTGGCGTCATCATGCTCCAAAAAGGGAATCAGGGCCGTCGCCACGCTTACCACCTGCTTTGACGAGACATCTAAATAATCCACCTTATCAGGCGTCGTCGTCACAAATTCTCCCGCTGCCCGCGCAATGATCGTGTCAGACGTCAGCTTTCCTTCTTTATTCACCGACGAATTGGCTTGGGCAATCACCACTCGATCCCCATCCAACGGCGAAAGAAATTCCACCTCATCTGCCACGCGCCCTTTGTGGACTTTCCGGAAGGGAGCTTCAATAAATCCAAACTCGTTGATCCGGGCATAGGTCGCCAACGAAGTAATCAACCCAATATTCGGGCCTTCCGGCGTTTCGATGGGACAGATTCGGCTATAGTGGGAAGGGTGAACGTCCCGCACTTCGAAACCGGCCCGCTCCCGGGTTAACCCTCCTGGCCCCAAAGCCGAAAGACGTCGTTTATGAGTGATTTCAGCCAGAGGATTCGTTTGGTCCATAAATTGAGACAACTGACTCCCCGCAAAAAATTCCTTAATGGCTGCCACAATAGGTTTGGCATTAATAAGATCGTGCGGCAACACGGTCTCCATATCCAGGAGGTTCATGCGCTCCTTAATACTTCGCTCCATACGAGCCAAACCGATCCGAATTTGATTTTCTAAGAGTTCCCCAACCGACCGAACACGGCGATTCCCTAAATGGTCAATATCATCAACCTCCCCTTTTCCCCCCTTGAGCTCCACCAGGCATCTCACCACCTCCACGATATCTTGCGCCGTGAGGGTTCGCTGTTCTAAGGATAAATCCAGACCAAACCGCTTATTCATTTTTAAACGGCCAACAGGGGACAGGTCGTATCGCTTCGGGTTTAAAAAGAGATTGTCGAATAAAAGTTTTGCTGACTCGATGGAGGGCATTTCTCCAGGACGAAGCCGCTTATAGATTTCAACCCAGGCCTCCTCCTTGGAATTCGTCCGTTCGGCTTCAAGGGTATCGAGAATCACAGGGCTGGTTGTGGGACTATCCAAGTAAATAATTTTAAAACTTTCAACACGACTCTCCAGGATCCGTGCCAAGAGTGGCGCTGTGAGCCGTTGATTTTTCTCCAAAATGACTTCTTCTGTTTCCGGATCGACGAGTTCGGTCAAGACAGCCCGGCCCAATAAATCATCAGATTTAAGGGGAATCTCTTTAATTCCTGCTGCGCGAATACGGTTCATGAGCGCCTTATTCAACTTCATCCCTTCTTTGGCCAAGAGATCCCCCGAACTCTTCTCAACCAAATCTACCGGAGTGCGCAATCCAACATGAAGATCAGGATCCAACTTGCGAAGTAATGTCCCATTGGCTACACGCACTTCTTCGACGGGGTAATACATTTTCAAGAGATCGTCTGTACTAAACCCAAAACCCTTTAACAAAATAGTCGCCGGCATTTTCCGCCGCCGATCGATCCGAACATACAGAATATCTTTGGCGTCATACTCAAAATCCAACCATGAACCACGATAGGGAATTATCCTTCCAGAAAATAACACTTTTCCGCTGGAATGCGTGCGTCCTTTATCATGACCGAAGGATGGCCCAGGGGACCGATGTAACTGACTGACCGCTACTCGTTCAGTTCCATTCACAATAAAGGTGCCTCGATCGGTCATTAACGGCAATTCCCCCACATAGACCTCTTGCTCCCGAACATCCAGAACTCGGTTCTTAACAGCTTTATCCTGTTGATCAAACACCACCAACCGCACCCGCAGCTTTAACGGCGCAGCCAAGGTCATACCCTGCTCAATACATTCCCGAATGTCATATTTTGGGGTTCCCAGAACATAACTGGAAAATTCCAAAATCGCTGAATTATTGTAATCCATAATGGGGAAAACACTCTTAAACGCTGCGTGCAGTCCCCTCTCATCACGACGATCCGGTAGCGTCTCGGCCTGCAAGAATTCCTCATATGATCGGCGCTGAACCTCGACTAAATCCGGAATCTCAATATGCGTGCGAATTTTTGAAAAACTATGGCGCTGGATACTGCCTTCAAAGGCTGGTTGTCCCATTCATCTCTCCTTAAGGATTAACGGTCACGAACTCTCCCGGCGATGTTTCGAACCTTGCCCGTAAGAGCTATTTCACTTCAACCGTCGCAGTCACATCTTGGAGCTTCTTTTTAATGGTTTCAGACTCTTCTTTTGACACACCCTCTTTAATGGCCTTCGGTGCCGCTTCGACCAAATCCTTCGCTTCTTTGAGACCTAAGCCGGTAATTTCACGCACGACCTTAATCACTTGAATCTTTTTATCCGCAGGCACACCCGTGAGCACAACATCAAATTCGGTCTGTTCCTCAGCAACAGGAGCAGCTCCGGGGCCGCCTACAGCGGCCGCTACTACTCCAACCGGAGCGGCTGCGGTCACCCCAAAACGATCCTCTAAACCTTTCACGAGGTCCGACAACTCCAACACACTAAGGCTTTCTATAGCCTTAATGAAATCTTCCTGGGACATCTTCGTTTTCGTGGCACTCATCTCTCCTTCTCCTTTCTGCGTTTTGTTTTCTTGTATCGCGGCCAAGACCGCAACAATACTTCTGAGAATCTGCCCCAACACCCCCACAAAGCCTCGAATGGGGCCCTGGAAGGCTGATAACAACATCGAGAGCAATTCCGATTTCGATGGCAAATCTGCAACCGATGCTAGACGAGTAGGATCCAACTCCTCCCCATCAAGAATCGCCCCCTTGAGTTGCAATTTCTTTTCACATCTTTCAGCTTTAATAAAATCTCGTATGACTTTAGTCGGCAACACAGGATCGTCATACCCGATCACCAGCGCCGATTGTCCTTTAAAAAATGGCTCCAGCGGAACAAGGGAAGTCCCCCCTAGGGCCCGTACCGCTAACGTATTCTTCACCACATGGATATGCGCGTGAGCTTTGCGAAGCTTTTTCCGCAAATCATTGACTTGATTAACAGGCATACCTGCACACTCGGTCACAATGGCGATCCGGGCACGCCCAAATCGCTCATGCATGGTAGCCACCACCTCATTTTTCTCGGTTTTTTTCATACCTCCAACTCACCTGCTGAGATTAAAAGTTCACTTGATCTGCTTGGCAATCCCCACACTATCCAAAGGAATTCCTGGCCCCATCGTGCTAGACAGGGTGGCACTTTTTACATACTTCCCCTTACTGGATGAGGGCTTAGCTTTCACAATAGAATCGAAAACCGTTCGAGCATTTTCCAAAATGTGTTGGGCTTGAAAGGATACCTTTCCAATAGGGACATGGACATTCCCTGCTTTGTCCACTTTATACCCCACTCGACCTTTTCGAATTTCTTGAATGGCTTTACCCACCTCGAACGTCACGGTCCCGGTTTTAGGATTGGGCATCAACCCTCTCGGCCCCAATACCTTTCCTATTTTTCCGACCGATCCCATCATATCGGGAGTAGCAATCATGGAATCAAAATCCAACCATCCTTCTTGGATTTTTTTCAATAAATCATCACTTCCCACATAGTCCGCACCGGCCTCTCGTGCCTCTTGTTCCTTTTCTCCCTTGGCAATAACCAATATCCGATTTTTCTTCCCGGTGCCATGTGGAAGGACAGTTGTTCCACGAACCATTTGATCGGCCCTCTTTGGATCAACCCCGAGAGACAGGGACATTTCGACAGTTTCATCGAATTTGGCGAAAGCAGCTTGTTTGATCAAGTTGCTTGCCTCCTCCAAGGAATACACTGACTTTGACACGGTGGCTAAGGCCCTTTCATATTTCTTTCCCACAGTTTTTACCCTCTGTTAAAAGCTATTCCAATATCACCCTTCAACTGTAATACCCATACTTCTCGCTGTCCCGGCAATCACATTCATGGCTGCGGGAATATCACTGGCATTCAAATCCACGACTTTCAGCTTGGCGATATCCTCTAATTGGGCACGGGTAATCATCCCAACCTTATTTTTATGTGGGATCCCCGACCCCTTAATAATGCCCGCGGCTTTTTTCAAAAGATCTGAAGCCGGAGGCGTTTTCGTTATAAAGCTAAAACTCCGATCCTTGTACACAGAAATCACCACAGGAATAATACTCCCCTCCTGCTTCTGCGTTTTGGCGTTAAACTGCTTACAAAATTCCATGATATTCACGCCATGCTGCCCCAAAGATGGCCCAACAGGAGGAGCAGGATTGGCTTTTCCTGCAGGAATCTGCAATTTAATTTGACTCGTTACTTCTTTGGCCATGCGTTCACCTACCTTGCCTACACATAAAATTTCTTACAAATTACGAAGAAGCATTCCCTAAAACCTTACGCTCGCTCTACTTGAGAAAAGGCTAATTCCACTGGGGTCGATCGTCCAAAAATACTCACCAACGCTTTCACCCTTCCATGATCCTCGTCTACCTCATCCACCAACCCATTGAACCCCAAAAAGGGCCCATCCACAATGCGCACATTGTCTCCCTTAGAAAAATTGGCTAACTCTCTGGGAGCAGTGGCTCCTGACTCGAGCTGCTTTAAAAGTGTCTCCACTTCTTCCGGATGGAGTGGCATTGGCCGCGTTCCCCCACCTACAAACCCCGTCACTTTCGGGGTTTCCTTTATCATGGCCATCACCTCATCATTGAGCGGCTTGGTCGCTTCTAAAAGGACGTACCCTGGGAAAAATTTTCTTTTCGATGATCGACGCTTCCCATCCTTGAATTCCACTACATCTTCAGTTGGAACAAGGACCTGCCCCACAGATTCCGCCATTCCCAATTGATTCGCCCGCTCAACGATACCAGTTCGAACCCGTCCCTCAAATCCCGCGTAGGTGTGTATGACATACCAATGGCTTGCCATGAATCCTCTCTCCTACTTATAGAACCCGGCTGATAAACCACACCAGACACGAATCCACTATAGACAGAAACATTGACATAATGACACAAAACAGAAGAACAACCGTGGTTGATCCAATGGTTTCAGACTTTGTCGGATAAGAAATTTTCTTCAACTCACTACGAACGTCACTCAAAAACTCGATAATTGAAGACCAGCCCTTCTTAAACATACTTCACCCCTTGGTGTCCCCACCAAATCATATTTCACCTCCCCTAACCTTCATCATCAAAAACCATTTTGGCAGGGGCACCAGGATTCGAACCCGGACTTTCGGTTTTGGAGACCGACGTGCTAGCCATTGACACTATGCCCCTCCAATACATTCAGGCAACTCCAGGAACTTCGTCCTGTCAGTTACTTGACCTCCTTATGAGGGCTGTGTTTCCGGCAAAATCGGCAATATTTTTTAACTTCCAAACGATCGGGATCGTTTTTTTTGTTTTTCATCGTAGAATAATTTCGGCGCTTGCAAACTCCGCAAGCCAGAGAAATAATTACTCGCATCGATTCACCTCTCTAGTATTTTATTCGACGATCTCCGTGACCACTCCGGCCCCCACCGTTCGGCCCCCCTCCCGCACCGCAAACCGCACCCCTTGCTCCATCGCGATCGGGGCAATCAATTCCCCTTTAAACGACACATTGTCCCCCGGCATCACCATCTCCACCCCCTCGTTCAACTCCACTATCCCCGTCACATCCGTCGTGCGGAAGTAAAACTGCGGCCGGTAACCCTTGAAAAAGGGCGTGTGCCGGCCCCCCTCTTCTTTCGTCAGGACATACACCTCGGCCTTAAACTTCGTATGCGGCTTGATGGACTTGGGCTTCGCTAACACCATCCCCCGCTCCACCTCTTCTTTCTTCGTGCCCCGCAGCAACGCCCCAATATTGTCCCCCGCCTGCCCCTCATCCAACACCTTCCGGAACATTTCCACCCCGGTGACAATGGTCGTCTGCGTGTCCTTGAGGCCCACGATCTCTGTTTCATCGCCCACCTTCACCAGCCCCCGCTCCACCCGGCCCGTCACCACCGTGCCCCGCCCACTGATGGTAAAGACATCTTCAATGGGCATCAGAAACGGCTTATCGATCGCTCGCTCCGGCGTGGGAATATACGTATCCACCGCCTCCAACAGCTTCGTAATCGAAGGCACCCCCACCTCACTTTGGTCCCCTTCAATGGCTTTCATGGCCGACCCAATAACCACCGGAATCTCCTCGCCCGGAAAGCCATACTTCGTCAGCAGCTCCCGCACCTCCAACTCCACCAGCTCCAGCAATTCCTTATCTTCCACTTTATCCGCTTTGTTCAAGAAGACCACAATATACGGCACGCCCACTTGCCGGGCCAAGAGAATATGCTCCCGGGTTTGCGGCATCGGCCCATCTGCGGCACTGACCACTAAGATGGCCCCATCCATTTGGGCCGCCCCCGTGATCATGTTCTTGACATAATCCGCATGCCCCGGACAGTCCACATGCGCATAGTGGCGATTCGCGGTTTCATACTCCACGTGCGAAATGGCAATGGTGAGAATTTTCGTGGCGTCCCGCCGCCCTTGGCTTTCGCTCGCCTTGGCCACCTCGTCATAGGACACAAATTTGGCCTGCCCCAGATCGC
>JAZFZJ010000150.1:0-5798 GCA_036443915.1 Nitrospirales bacterium | reverse complement strand
AGGGCGCCTTTTGATAGTAATCAGCTACATAATCATCCATGACCCACTCGGCCACATTCCCCGTGGCATCATACAAACCAAAGGGGCTCCGCCCCACTTCGAAAGATCCCACCGGGGCTAAATATTGAAACCCATCATCCTTCCCATCCACATTGGCAAATTGATATTTAAATTTGTTCCCCCACGGATATCGTCGTTTTCCTTCGCCCCGAGCAGCCTTTTCCCATTCGGCTTCCGTGGGCAGTCGCTTTCCGGCCCACCGGCAATAGGCGAACGCATCATTCCACGTGATGGCCATCACTGGATAATCAGGGCTCATCAGTTTCTCGATTGTATCTTCAAAGACTGGTACTTTGGGTTTGTCTCGCTTGGTCATATTGACAAATCGTTCATACTCGCCCTGCGTCACTTCTTTGAGATCTATATAAAACGTCTTAAGATATACCGGATGCGGAGGCCCCTCATCGGGATCACCATCACCAATGCCCATAGTAAAAGGACCTTCCGGAATCTCAATCATCTCACGGTTATCATCTCCCACCAAGGTTTTATACATGGAAAAATCTTGAGTGGGCATAGGTTGAAGCACCCGCGCTTTTGCAGGTTGGCCAGCGGCTAAGGTCTCAAATTCGCTTTTACTTTTATAGGTCTCATACATCATCAACACAATCATCATGATAAAGGAGCCAAACACAAAAATGATCCCGCCAATGAGGACTCCTCGATTTTCCATTAGCCTATCGTATCCCTTGTTTCAAGCATGGATTATTCTTGGACCAGCTACGCCACACCATCAAAGCTCAGAATTGCCAGGTTGCTCTGCCGAAGAGGGGGGAAGGGACTGCTTACGTTGTTGCACCATATCCAAGAGCATTGAAATCCACACTCCTAAAAATCCCCCCATGGCTGCTCCAGAAGACGCACCAACAGTAATAGTCTCAACTCCTCCCAAGCCCCATGCCAGCAATCCTCCCAATATCGTCCCAATAAAAATACTCAGAAAAAATCGTCGCCCCCCAAAAAACCCCACACCCACACCAAGAAGAATTCCTAAAACCATCGCTGCAGGGAGAAACCCCATACCCATGGAGACACCAATCAGCGCACCCACCGTACCCAATACGGATGCACCTAATATCACATCAAATATTTTTGAAGCCGACATGATTGCTCCAAGAATCGCCAATACCAACCATAGTAAAGATTACCTTTCGTGTACGTGTAGAGATCCAAAATCAACTTCCACCCCTGGGCCACCCAACAACGAAATCCCCCAGGCTTTTTCCGCAGGCTCATAGTTGTGAATGTTCAAAAAATCCTCATACACATTCACGCGTTCCTCAACCCAGTCTCCTAGAGAATCAGTTCCACTACGAATCACAATTTCCGTGGAACTAAACATCCCTCCCTCTTTGACCGAACCGACTGGCAAGGTCGCACTCCAGACATATTTGGTATTCACCGGGATAAACAGCAAGTCGACATCTAGAGACGGATAAATGGCCGCAATAAAATCTCCACCTTCAGGAACAGCCTTCACGCGCCAGCGCCACGTTAACACCGGATGGGTCTTAGGGTCCCAGGTAATCTGCTTGGTATACACTCGTTGATTAGCCCCCTTGGCGGCAAGAAAGAACACTCCATCTTCTGCTTGGATTTGATACGTTTCATGGGCCGTAATCGTACTGCGTTGGGCATCCCATCCTTTCGGAAATCCCTTCTCATCGGGGTGACGAAAATCTTCCAAAACTTTTGATCCACTTGTGGATTTTATGCTTGCCGAATCCTGTGCCCAACCTAACGAATTCCCAATCAGGACGGCCCACATAACCAGGAGCATCACTCCAAAATACTCTGCCACCCTAAGAGGAGAATCCAGCTCTCCCACATGATCGTTTACACTCAAAGCTGCCTTCATGCTGATTCCTCTCGTGAAAGCACCTGAACCACCGGAGTCGGTCGCACCATAGCACCCGTTCGTCCTTCCACCACTCGTTGATCCCAGCGACTGAGCCAAAACACACAAAAAACGGACGCCCAAAACACAAGCATATTCATCGTCACCATTTTGGCCGCAAACCCTAACGATGGGGTAAAGGCCCAGGGAGATACATCTTGCATCAACTCATTCACATGCCATTCCAAGCGCCCCGCAGAACGAATATACCCCATTAATCCCATGACCCAGGAAAAAGCCGCAGCCACCACAAACAAGGCTACCATGCCACGCGGCGTAATATGTCCCCATTGCACCGGACCCATTACCTTAGACCCTTTCAGCATAAGATGGTTCAACAACAATCCCCCAATAACCACTGTGGCAGTCGTTACCCCTTGAGGTATCGAAAGGCCCACCCGAACGTTTGCCGGAATATAAAACCCATATATGGCCAACCACACAATATTCGCAATCCCCAAGACAAAGAGCCCGATTAGCACAGCATTGCCCCAGGATGCCCACGGCACCATCACGACTCGATTCGCTCGTCGATACAGAAGGTAGCTCAGGGCCGTTAAACAAATCATCACGTTAATGGCGCCGTTTTTTGCAGACATGACCCCAAATTGGCCAATGACAGGATGTTGTGCTGCCCCCACAGCTTTCATTTCGCTGGCACTCATGGCGATGGTATGGGGTGTAAACCACACCAGAAAACATCCCACCAGCGCAATCACAATCCCTTTAAAATAGGGATGATAGCGCTCCCCCCCTTTCAAGCGAGCTAATGATTGCCAGATATAATAATTAATCCCTAAAAACAACACCCCCACCATGATGGCCTGGAGCACAAAGAGCCAGGACAGCATGCCCCCCATCATGGTCACACCCATAGTTTGGCGAAACTCAAACACGGCACGCATCAGCCAATAGCCAGCAATGGGCATTGGGAGCAAGGCACAGACCATCACCACAATAAACACATAGCCGACCCAATCATAATAGGCCCGATCCTCTAGAGTCTGCGCTTTAAAAAATCGATACACGGCATAGGCCACCACCACGGCTCCACCAGACATGATATCCGCCAAAAACCGATGTGCATTCAGAGGATTCCATAAGGGCGAATGCAAAAGGTTCCACACATTTCCTAAAAAATGCCCTTCAGCATCCACTCCCGAAGGGGCCATCATAAAGGAGGCCCACGCATTGGCTGACAACAGCAAGAGCACCCCCATAGCATTGGCGAGGGTTCCAATGGCCAGGTGCATCCATTTGGTTGCCCGGGTGTTCATACGCTCCCAACTGTAGTAATACAGCACTAATAAAAACGCCTCTCCAACAAACACCGCCGCATACACCGGCATCAGCACCTTAAAGGTCGACCCCATATAGCTCATGAACCCTGGATAGAGCGTGAGAAACAGCCCAAGCATCAGGGACCCCAACAAGGCCGTAATAGACATGGCTACCAAGGCCACCCGCAATATATCGCGAGCCAATCCGTCGAATTGACGTTGGGCGGCCTCCCTCTTCCGCGTGACACCCAAAAACTCCAGCAGAAGACTGAATAACGGAAGGGCTAAGACAAAACCGCCAAAATAGGTATGTTGTTGAGTCACAAACCAGACCACCAATCGGTTGTTGACGAACGGAAGGATCGAGTAACTCTCTTCGCTCTCTCCCACGGCTGGACCCTCAATGGGTCCCGGGGTCTGATAAAAAATATCCTGCCCTGATTCTCCAGTCTCCGGATTCAGGAGATGTAAGGGTTCTGCCAAACCGATTCCAGCTGGGAACACCATACAGGCACACAGAATCAATAGAGACCGTACATACCACCGCATTTATTTCACCAAATCCCCATGTCCGACATGACCTTCCTCAAACGAAGGCCTCGCCTCTGGGCCTTTCGCCTTTTCGAGAAGTCCCATCACAAACGGACACCGTTGAATGTTTTCCGGAATCGTCACCACACGTTCCTCGTAGGATTTTCGCCACCCAAGAAATATAGAATAGGAAGTCATGACCATGGCCGTTGCAGCCGCAATGACCCCAAATCCTAACTCCGAAACCTCAGAGACACGAAACACATAAGAGGCCGTCCCCATGAGCACGAGAAAATATGTAGCCGAAAAGGTCAAATTCGGCCAAATCCAAAACCAGAGGATAGACACCCAGGTATGCGGCCTTGGTGAGTTATCTCTTTCAGTCAATAAGGCCTCCCCCGCAAAAAACGCCAAAAGACTCACCGAAGCCACCACAACCGGCACGAGTAACGTTTGGAGCAACGGCTGCAAATCCAACGACCCCACATGCGTCAATCCCCAGGAAGCGGAAAATCCTGCCAACATTCCCAGGCCACTCCATTTCGCCATCGCCATCCATTCTTGTGGAATCCATGTCCTCAACGCGCCACCATCTGGAAAGGTCGGCACCACCGTCCCCTCCTGAATCATGCGTTGCACATAGCCAATTTCAAACGCATCTCGAGTCACGGAAGTACACGAAATGATAATGGCCATCATGGCCGGGCCTTCGGGGTGAAGCAGAAAATCATAGCCTACAAATATTTGGAGAATAGCCAAGACCAGGAGCGATAATTGAATTCCATACGCTACCCCAACCCAACCCACCAACCACACCCACCGGCGTACCCCATCTTGACGAATGGATTCCGGAATGGAAATTCCGCGCCCTTGCCGATATGCCCAGATGGCGGCCAACGCCGAAATGCACCCACTCAAGCCAAACAACACAAACGGCTCCGACAGCGGCAGGACATCTTTTAGAAGGCGATAGATTCCAAAGGCGACCAGCCCCGGCACCAACATCACCCAACGTTTACGTTTCCGCACCGGCAGATCGGTGACCAGTGCATTCAATTGCGGGAGGACTCGTAAAGACAATCGATGTAACATGGAATTTAAAAAATTGAGGTTCGAAAATTACATGCTGAAAAGGTTGCAGTTAGGCTGGCCGCTCAGCAGCGGTCTTCCACTCAACAGATCATTCAGGGCTTCCCTGCGGCCATACCAAAATACCGTGTTTTAACTTCTTCCATCAACGCTACGGTCACTTCCGGCATTCCTCGATCTAAGGCCGTGCGCTCCAGTTCCGTCTTTGCCATCGCTCGAATGCCAGGCGGCACATTCGCTAACCGTCGCTCCGCGTCAGAACTCCACGCCACCATACCCTTATTACGTGCCGTACACATTCGGGCAGACGTCACAATTTTTTGTCCATGTTCTTGCGCAAATTCCTCTACTTCCTGACGAACCAGAGGCCCAAGGTAAAATGGCAACCGGTCTAATTGATACAAAGCCTCATCGGTCCAAATCATGCGAGGCACCAACGGCTCTAATTCGTTGAGGTCACCTTCCACACCAATCGACCAACCACATTGAGAACAGTCAAACCGAGCAAACACATCACCTGAGAGCGCTTCTTCAATGTCATGAACTTGTAAGGGAGTGTGGTCGGAGGCACATTGCACGTCAATTTATCCGATTTTTCCAGGATACAGAATATACAACATGGTATAGGTCACGGTCCCTGTCACAAATAATACGCAATAAATCACCATGGTGAATTTCCCCAACACACGATGACGTCGTGCCCCATTTGGCCAAATCCGTTGAATAGCGATTTCAAATCCAAACACCAGAGAGACCAAAATGGCGAGCCCCAAATAGACACTGAGTTTTCCGAGGGAAAACCCCGATGTCATGCCACGGGTAACGAACAGCAAGATGACCAGGCCAATAATGATCGCCAGAATCGTCGCAATCCGTCGTCCCGTGGTTTGAAGAATCGCTTCCTTTAACATCCGACGACCTTCGACAAATCCTTGGGCCCG
>JAZFZJ010000149.1:0-17585 GCA_036443915.1 Nitrospirales bacterium | reverse complement strand
GTTCCCCCAAATTCTCCCCCTGATTCTCCGAGATACCGTCTAAGGGTTTCTTCTTGCCGTAATGTCAGATGTGTGCTATTTCACGAAAGAGAGAATTCTTATAAAACCTCAAGTTTCAATGGTTTTGACGCGATTTCTCTAGGCAGTGACCAAGATCATTCGGAAGACAAAATATCGATACCTGAATAAGGGGAATGTCATCAAAACGAGCCAGAATGACAGTCTAGATTCGACCGAACCTGGGCTACGGGAATTGGCCCGGTCTTTGGGCCTTGAACCGGACTATGTTGACGGACGGCAACAAGAGCGATATGTCTCAGATGACACGCTGTTAACCGTGCTGAAGGTCTTGGGTGTAGGTTGCCGCCCAGATTTGAATATTTCTACTGAGGGGCAACGCCTGCAACAGAAACAATGGACGCGTGTGTTGGAACCGGTCCTTCTGCATTATCCTCATGAAAAGAAACCCCTGACATTTCAGATGACGCTTCCCATGAGAGAGTGTCTCTTGGAGCCCCTTTCTTTTCGATTCCTGTTACATGACGAGCAGGGGAAGACTCGTTCATTCATCGTGAAAGGTTCTTCTTTGACCTCTCTAGATTCGACGGTTATTCATGAAACTCGATATGTACGTGTGGAAGTCACCCTTTCGTCTACCTTACGACTGGGATATTTCGACTTGAGCCTTCACGCCACCATCGGGGAGAATTCCCTCGAGGAGCAGAGTCTCATCATTTCCGCTCCTCAACGCTGTTACCTCCCGGACTCAAAGAGAAAGGTGTGGGGAGTTGGGTTGCAGCTCTATGGGATTCGGTCACGAAATAATTGGGGCATTGGGGATTTTCGTGATCTTGGGAAAATTATGAAAGTAGCAGGTCAATCATGGAAGGCTTCGACGGTAGGCCTGCAGCCTCTTCACAGCCTTACCCCGTGGCTTTATAGTCCCTACTCCCCATCCAGTCGATTATTTTGGAACCCCTTGTATTTAAATTTGGAAAACGTGGCCGAATTCCGAAACTCCCCTTCGGTAATGCGCAAATTTCGGGGAAAGAAATTTCAAGCGGTGTTGCAGTCTCTCCGGGATAGCCGATTGGTCAACTACGAAGCCGTTCAGACGATAAAATCGCAGATCTTAGAAGAGCTCTTTCGTGTGTTCCAACGACGCCATATAAAAGGACGTACATCTCGAGGTCGGGTGTTTTCCCGATTTGTTCGTCAGAGCCAACCGCATTTGACCCGATTTTGTACCTTTCAAGCCCTGAGTGAATTTTTTCAATCTTCGCGGTGGCGTGAGTGGCCTCCGGATTTTCATCAGCCAGATTCTCCGGCCGTGGAGCAATTTGGAAAACGGCATGCGGCTCGTATTCAATTCTTCCACTATGTGCAGTGGCTGTGTGAGGTGCAATTGTCAGCGTTGAATCGATTAGCACAAAAGGTTTCCCTTTCATTAGGCCTCTACCATGATTTCCCGGTGGGGGTTCATCCGGATGGGGCTGATGCGTGGTCTTTTCAGGATCAATTGGCTTCGGATATTACCGTTGGTGCCCCTCCCGATTCCTTTAACTTGCGGGGACAAAACTGGGGTCTGTTGTCTCCGAATCCCCTCACATTGCGTGAGAAGGGGTATCAATTTCTTCGGCAAACCTTACGGCAAAATATGCGGCATGGGGGAGTGCTCCGTATCGACCATGCGTTGGGTCTGTTTCGAATGTTTTGGATACCCCAGGGAGGAACCGGAAAAGATGGGGTGTACGTCCGGACCTATGTTGAGGAGGTCTTGGCCGTCTTGGCTTTGGAAAGTGTGCGGAATAAAGTCATGGTGGTGGGGGAGGATTTAGGCGCAGTGACTCCTGCCATTCGTCACAAACTTGACAAGGCAGGCCTCTTGTCCTATCGGCTTCTTTTGTTTGAACGGGAGAGTGATGGAAGGTTTCTCGCGCCACACCAATTTCCTGAACAGGCTCTCGTGGCGGCGACGACACATGATCTCCCGACTCTAAAAGGATATTGGGTAGGACGGGATATTGAAGTGAAAGAAGAGGCGGGGCTGTATCCTCAAGCGGAGGACCTTGATAGGGACTGGACCCTGCGCGCCGAAGACCGTTTGTGTCTATGGGATGCCTTGGACAAGGAAGGACTCTGTCCAACTCAAACGATGTCCCTGACCCTTTCAAAAGAAATGCTTCAGGTTGTATACCGCTACCTTGCGCGGACCCCTTCGCGTTTACTGGTGGTGCAGCTGGAAGACCTCTTGGCTGAACTCGAAACTCCCAATTTGCCTGGTGCATTGGAAACTGCCTATCCGTCCTGGCGAATGCGAACCCAACGAGAGCTGAATGTGTGGCTAAATGATCCTGTCGTCTTGAAATTTGCTCAAGCTATCCATCGCGAACGGCGTTTGGGAGGAGCCTCTACTAGGAAGACGAGGAAGACTATTTCGTCAATGTCCTCGTCTTGAACGATGAGAGATATTCTATAGAAAGATAGAAGAAAATTAAGAGGAGAAAGGCATTTTTGTTGCAGGAGTCCCAAGGGGATACGTATGATGGACTTTGGGCATGGTAAGAAAACATTCATGGTAGAGCGTATGATGGGTGAGTTTCCACTCAGGTCGTTATAGCTATGGACATATTTTAAAGAACACCGTATTCAGAAAGTCCTATGGTGTAGTTAATGTAACCATAGCTATAAAGCAAGGAAGAGTATTGGTATGCAAGAGAAAACAATGACGATGGCTGGATGGGTTGATGGGTTAACGGACGCCATCACGACGAGCCTTACCCAGATTCTCATCTTTTTGCCAACCGTTATTTTGGCACTGTTGCTTTTGGGCCTTGGGTATGTGCTTGCTTGGTTGGTGTCCATTGTCGTGACTCGAGTGTTGCAGTTTGCGGGGTTTGATCGATTGCTAAGCCGAACGGCCATACAAACTTTGTTGGAACGCTCGGGAACCAGACAGAAAATCTCTGAAATCCTGGGCATGATTGGATTTTGGATCATCTTCCTGGTCTTTCTCATTAAAGCCTCTGAAACCTTGCATCTGGCGATAGTGTCGGATGCCTTAACGACTATTGCCTATTATATTCCGAAAATCGGAGTGGCCGTGTTGGTGTTGATCCTTGGTCTGATCGCCGCAAATTTTGTCCGTGAGTTGATTACCATGACCTGCAGTTCGGCGGGGATTACCCATGGAACCATCGTTGCCCAAGCCGTCTATGTGGCAGTGGTCTTGTTGATCGTCGTCACGGCGATCGATGTATTAGGCATCGATACGCAATTACTCAATAATACGATTGTCATTTTATTAGCTGGTTTAATTGGCGGTGCGGCGCTCTCTTTTGGTTTAGGGTCACGAACTGCTGTGGCCAACCTCATTGCTGCCCATTATTTGGGGTCTGTGGTGCGTGTAGGGATGACGGTGAAAATTGGTGACAATCAGGGAACCGTGGTGGCGGTGACACCCATTTCCGTGGTGTTAGAAACGAAGGAGGGCCGGGTCATTGTTCCCGCTTCTCAGTTTACCGAAGCCACGGCCGTTATTACCCATCCGGAACGGTAGACATGGAACTCGAACACCGACTGACTCTTGGCTATCTTCAAGCCCATCCGGTTGAGGCGGCTCGTCATTTGGAATCGCTCGGGCCGCAGGAGTCGGCCTTACTCTTGAAGGGGCTGCCCGGGTTGGAAATTGCTGGCGTCTTAGAGCATTGCTTGCCGGTGTCTACCGCCAAAATTCTTGAGGAGCTTCCCCACGATCTTGTGGCAGATATCTTAAGTTCCATGAATGCAACCTCGGCCATAGGGGTCCTCCGGCAGTTTGCAGACTCCATACGCCAAGAGGTGATGGATCGTCTGGATAATACGATGGGGGCGGCCCTTCGCCGCGCCTTACGGTATTCGCCGAATACGGCAGGGAATTTGGCTGATCCCCAGGTGTTCACCCTTCCTCCGGATATCTCCGTCGAAGAAGCCATAGACCGGATTCGCACCTATGGGCAGAAGGCCATGTATTATATTTATATCATTGATCGGGATGGCAAACTTGAGGGGGTGGTCACACTGAGGCAATTACTTATTGATTCCTCAGATCATTTGGTGGGAACACTTATGGAGACTCAGATTACAACGTTGTCTGCCGATGCCAATCTGGAAGAAATTTTACAACACCCTGATTGGAGTCGGTTCCATATGTTGCCGGTTGTGGATCGTTGGGGAACATTATTTGGTGCCCTACGATATCAGACGTTGCGGCGAATCGAAAAAGATGTTGAAGGCAGGGCCCCGTTGGGGTCCGTGAGTGATTCCCTGATGCAACTCTGGGAAGTCTATTCATTAACCGGTGTTCGCTTAATGACCGATGTGGCCCAGGTCTTACAGGATCGGAAGAAAACCTGATGAGTGAGTCGTTAACGGAATCTAGCGTGGGAATGCGAGGAGGGGCCCATCTTCTCAATGAAGCGTTTTTCTACAAACATTATCAGGAAGCCGCTCATATTTTTGAAGAATATCCAGCCGCCGATATCCTTCGGGTCCTGCAGGGGACGAGTGCGAGAAATGCTGCGAATCTGCTGTCGAGTATTACGCCACCCATTGCTGCGGAAGTCCTTACCATTATGCCAACCGATCTCTTGAAGCAGGTTATTCCTCATATGTCCCCATCCTTGGCGGCCGCGTTATTCCAACGTTTAGATGACGATCTCCAGCGCGCGATTCTCTTTCGAGTCCCGGAACGGTATTCCCAGGAAATCCGGTCCTATATGACCTATCCGCCGGAATCCGTAGGTAGTCTCATGGACCCCAAGTTTTTTGTGTTGCAAGAGGAAATCACGGTGAGGGATGCCATGTTGCAACTGCGGACTCGTGCGCAAAAGGATGTTCATGATGTGTATGTGATTGATCGTCATCAAAAGCTGGTGGGGAGTGTTTCGGTTCGAGATCTTCTCTTGGTGGATCCTGAAGAACGCTTGCAATCGGTGGCGGCTCAGGATCTTCCAACGATTCACCCCTTGGAATCTCGGGAAGAGATCGTCGAATTGTTTGGAGAACGGCCTTTCTTCACCATTCCCGTAGTAGATCTGGACCAACGGCTGTTGGGGGTTATCCGAAACGAAGATATTATTAAGGCCAGCCAAGAAGATGCGAGCGCCGATCTTCTGACCATGGTGGGTGCCAACAAAGACGAGCGGGCTCTTTCCCCCGTTTGGTTTTCGGTGCGGAAACGATTACCTTGGCTCCAGTTAAACCTGCTCACGGCGTTTCTCGCAGCGTTTGTGGTTGGTCTGTTTGAAAATACTATTGCCCAATTTACGGCGCTGGCCGTTTTACTTCCGGTGGTTGCGGGGCAGTCGGGAAACACTGGGGCTCAATCTCTCGCGGTCGTCATTCGCGGTTTGGCATTGCGAGATATTCGGCCCTCTCAATGGGTTCGCGTTAGCGGCAAAGAAGTGAACGTGGCCTTCCTTAATGGGTTGGCGGTATCTGCGACGGCGTGTGTAGCTGTTGGACTTTGGAGTCGCTCGTGGGGTCTGACCTTTATTATCGGTTTGTCCATGGTGCTGTCCATGGTCATTGCTGGCATGTCTGGAGCCATCATCCCAATCGCATTAAAAGCCATGAAACAGGATCCGGCGCAATCTTCTTCCATTGTCCTCACAACCGTGACCGATGTTGTAGGGTTTTTCAGCTTTTTAGGGCTGGCGACACTGTTTTCAAATTTGTTAGAAGTCTAACCTTCCTGGGCGACCGGTTTACCCCTCCCCATTTCCCCGTCAAATGTGATGGGGGTTTTTAAGTAATTTTTTTAAAAGTTCTGCAAGGGGAGGTCTTCTTATTGCCTCTTAGGCGTGACTGGGGTACTATCCATCTTTCTGCCATAAATAAGGGGAGGCATCATGGAATTACAAGTGTCATCAAAAACGGATCGAGTTGAGACCTTGGACCGGGATATCAATCTGTTACGTCAGCAATTGGATACCTTGAAAACATATAGGATGAAAGAACCATCAGCCGAAACGCTACACGATTTTGATTCAAAGGTTGAAGAAATACTGGCCGAGGCGTTTGGGCACACCTCCTCGTTGCTGGATACTTATGAATATGCCCAGGTAGGTGAAGCTGCGGGTCTATTGAATCTTGAAGACGGGGGGGGGGCGGAAGGTGTGACCTCGGGATCCACGCGGGAAACAATTCGACAGCGGCTCCGGGTGCTAGAAAGTGGGATTGCAGATTTAGAAGCCAGGCGTGCCTCGGCGGCTCAAGAAAATCGTAAAGGGAAAGCCGCTGGTCCGCGAGTTTCTGCCTATATGGCCAAGTCTCTCCGAGCCGTGCCATTAGATGCCACCTTACGAGAAGTAGGTCAAAGCTTGCAAAAATGGAAGATTGGCTCTGTGTTGGTGCAAAGTGGTGATGAATTTATCGGGTATATCACTGAAACGGAATTAACCCGGGAAGTAGTGGCTTCTGGGGTTGACCCAAACACGACCACGGTAAGAACCTGTATGCGGGAGCCGTTAGTGACGATTGAAACGAGTGATTCAATTGTAGAAGCGGTTCGAATTATGAAAGAAAAGGCTACACGGCATGTGGCGGTGACGGAAAGCGGTCGGGTCATTGGTGTCGTTTCCGTCTCAGATATTCTGCGATATTACTCAGGAGTGGTCTGATCCCAAAAACTCCCGTGCAGTGGATTTCCCCAATGATCCACATCAATGGATCAAACGTCAATCCCAATCGCATTCCCCCCTTTCATAGAATGGGACAGGCGGTAGTCTTAGCTGAGCAAGACAAGTCACCAAACAGAGAAGCGTGGCTGGTGTAACGCCCGTTCTTTTCTTTAAAGCCTCTCCTTCTTTCCATTCTTAAAAAAAATTAATTTCCGCTTAATCCTCCTTTTAGGTTCTGGATGTACGCTGTATTTAACCGGACTTCAGATGTACATCAATTATCTTTATTATCAAGGAGGAATTCGATGGAGATAAACCTTTCGAAACCAGATCGTTGGGGATTCCGATGGCTACGCGGCTTTGTTGGGAAGTCCTGGGGAACACAAGTAGGACTCGTAGGCATCAGTGTGGTGGCTGGCGCCCTCTTATTCGGCTCATGGCAAATGCCTTTTCATTCCCAGGCAGCGATTTCTCAATCTCATGGAAGTACCACAAGTGAAGATCCTCCTCATTTTGCTAAGGGAGGATTTTCGGATATTGCACACATGGTGACTCCTGCTGTAGTGAATGTCACGGTGACCAAACATTCCGCCGTTCCACTTTCGGGGATGCCATGGGATTCCATGAAAGATTTTTTTGATCGGCCAGGAATGCCTGGCTGGCCCCATAGACCCAATATGCCACCGTGGCCTCAAGAGCAAGGGGCTGGTTCTGGAATCATTGTCTCGCCTGATGGATTCGTCCTCACCAATAATCATGTAGTGGATGGAGCAAAAGACATCACGGTGACGCTTCCGGATAAACGAGAATTCTCCGGTAAGATTATTGGGCGTGATCCTCAGACGGATTTGGCAGTCCTCAAAATTGACGCCATGGATCTTCCATTTATTAAGTGGGGAGATTCATCCAAACTTCAAGTTGGGGAATACGTGTTGGCGGTCGGAAATCCTTTTGGGTTGAGTTCTACCGTCACGCTAGGGATTGTGAGTGCCCTAGGCCGTGGAGGAATGGGTATCACTCAATACGAGGACTTTATTCAAACCGATGCGGCCATCAACCCAGGAAATTCCGGTGGAGCCTTGGTCAACACGCGTGGGGAACTCGTGGGTATTAATACGGCGATCTTTTCCCGATCCGGCGGCTATCAGGGGGTAGGCTTCGCAGTCCCGACCAACTTGGCCAAACCGGTATATAGCGGTTTGGTCAGTACTGGAAAGGTTGTGCGTGGCTATCTGGGCGTCGGCATACAAGCGATCACTCCCGATCTCGCCCAATCGTTCAAGTTGGAGAACAACCATGGCGCGTTAGTGACCAATATTATGCCAGGGAGTCCTGCTGCCCAGGCAGGCATTCAGCGTGGAGATGTCATTATAGATTTTCAGGGGAAGCCCGTGACCGATCTGCGTACGTTGCAAGGACAGGTACTTGAAACCACCATAGGGCAAGAGGTGGCCTTGGGGTTGATTCGGGATGGCCAAAAGAAAGTTGTCAAGCCGGTCATCCGTGAACACGATGCCCCAGACCTTTTGGCTCAGGCAAGCCTTGCTGGACGAGAGGGGCCATTAGCGGGTGTGGCGGTTCAAAATTTAGATGAACGAATTGTTCAGCAATTGGAAGTCGAGCCAGAGGTGCATGGGGTGGTTGTCATGGAAGTAGCCCCGGGCAGCTATGCTGACCGTGCAGGGCTCATCCAGGGTGACGTGATCAGTGAAATTAATCGGAAACCGGTGCGCTCGGAAGCGGATTTTGTCAAGCTCGTCTCTCATATGGACCAACAACAAGCTGTGCTGGTGTTCGTTCATCGAGGCAAGGGTGCGCTCTATTTGACCATTAAGATTTAAAATCAAAAAAACAGTCGAACTCGTGTATTGAAACTTTCAACTCCCAACTCGTAGATCTGACTCGCCCCTATGCCATGGGGGCGAGAGTTGGAGTGTGGGGGTAGGGAAAGTGAATGAGCGAAAAAAAAGGATATTGATTGTCCGGATCTATCATGATGAGGGACAGGCAAATTAAATAATGAGCCTCTTGAAAAAGTCCGCCAGCGGCGTTCTCGGGCCTTTGTCGGCTTCGCGCTCACAGGCTTGGCGCTCTTTGCGCCGTTCGCCCTCACGTACTCTGTGTACGCTCCGGGCGCCTAAGACCCTGCGGCCTTGCCAGAGGAAAAGCACGTCTTGGCGTGCACGGGCTGGGCGGGTGAGACAGTGGGCCTTTTTGAACAGGCCCTTTGCTTGTGAAGATTCATGGAATTGGTCAGATGGGATTGGCGCTCTGAAAATTGTGATGTATTCAACCGTCCCATAATGGGAATGAGTTATTTCGGGGAAATGATGGCGAGAATTCTGACGGGGCCTCCAGTGCCCCCTTTGATTTTAATAGGCAGGGCATACACCATAGCTCCCCGTGGTGGGATTTCCTGGAGAGAGGCCACATTTTCAAGGGCATAGCGGTTGGCTTCGCTTAATATCTGATGGGCAGGGAAGTCTTGAGATTGGCCTGGATCAATACTTGCTGTGTCGATGCCCACCCCCCGAATGTTTCGTTGGTGGACCAAGAATTTTATTGCCTCAGCAGAATAGCCCGGAAAATGAAGCGTGGTAGGATCTTCTGAGGTTGGGCTTCCTAGGTAACGAGATGTATCCGGCCAAAATTTCCCCCATCCTGTTCTGAGCAGGACCAATGTTTGAGGTTCGATTCGACCATACTGGTCTTCCCACGTCTGGATGTCCGTCCTCGTTAGTTCATAATCAGGATTGTGTTGGCATTGATTTTCTATATCAATGACGATTGCCGGCCCCAAAAGCTGGTCAACCGGAATAGCCTCCAAGCTGATTCCCGATGATGCAAAATGGCTGGGTGCATCCATGTGCGTGCCACCATGCTCTGAGGCTGAATAGGTTCCAGAGGCATACCAGTATCCTTTGGCTGTCAGTCCTTGCGCTGTGTCTTCTCGGTGGAATGAAGCATTGTTTGGCCAATAGATCGTGTGTTCATCAAAGGCATAGGTCAAGTCCACCACCTTGGGGGTGGGAGGGGTGCAACCGTTCATGGTCACAAGTACGACAAGACCAATAAGCAACAAGGGAATCCCTTTATAGGGGAATGTTGAAAAAGTCCGCCAGCGACGTTCTCGGTCTTTTGTCGTGCTCACGTACTCCTCTGTACGCTCTGCACGTCAAAAGCCCTGCGGCCTTGCCCGAGGAAAGGCACGTTTTGGCGTGCAGGGGTTGGGCGGGTGAGGCAAGTGGCTGTTTTGAACACTCCCTTATCTCTTTCGGTTGGATGGCGATAACAACTATGCTCGTGAAAAGGCAAAATTATTGAAATACTAAAAGATCCCCGCCGCAAGCAGCGGGGTATTCAATGGATGAAAAGTTTACAGTTTGCATAAGGTAACCCCGAAGCAAGCAGGGGGGAATGAGAAACCATTCAACAGACCCATGAAGAAAAAATGCACACGAGTCAGTAGGAAATATTATAGTTATTGGGAAGGGGATGGCTTTTCACTTTCACCCGTCATCGGAACGAAGGCCACTGGCAACAAGTCGATTTGCTGATATCCGTCGGTAGTGCGATGTATTAACACCAAACGTTGGAGGTAGTCGCCGACGGGAAGGATGAGCCGCCCGCCTATCGCCAGTTGTTCCAGGAGTGGGGATGGAATATGATCGGGAGCTGCGGTCAGAATGATAGCATCGAACGGCGATTCTTCTGGCCAGCCTTGATACCCATCTCCAATGCGAACGGTGACATTGCTATACCCAAGTTCGGCCAAGATCTCTTTGGCCTTTTTCCCCAATGGTTTGACAATCTCTATGGTAAATACGTTTACACCAAGTTCAGCTAGAACGGCAGCTTGGTATCCTGATCCCGTACCTATTTCTAATACCGTATCATTCGGTTGGAGTTTAAGGGCTTGTGTCATATATGCGACAATGAAAGGTTGTGAAATCGTCTGCTTATGGCCAATAGCAAGGGGAAAATCTCCGTAGGCGTCTTCAGATTCAGTGTTGGGGATAAACCGATGTCGAGGCACTCGGCGCATAGCGGCAATGACGGCCTGCTCGGTGACGCCTTTCGCCACAATTTGGCTATCCACCATCTCATCTCGTTCTTTTTGACGGGTATGATGGCCTTCCGGGCTCTCAGACTGCGTTTGATTACTCCACCCCAATATCATGAACATGACTCCCATAGACATCATAAATAGAACCCAAGCATGGTTTCTGGAAGAGATAGATTGGTGGTGTTTATTGAAGGGGAGAGTTGAAAAAGTCTGCCAGCTTTGTTCTGGCTTCGTTGTGGTGCTCACGGATCCCTCTGTACGCTCCGCTTCGGCACAACAACGGTCGCGCCCTCCGAGACGCGGTAAGCCATACTGCGGCCTTGCCCGAGGAAAGGCACGTCTTGGCGTGCCTGGGCCGGGCGGGTGAGACAGCAGGCCTTTTTGAACACTCCTTCATCCTCTTGATGTGTTAGGGCATGGATCAGGGGTGAATGCTTTTGAGTATATTTAGAACTTTGCAACAGACTCGGAAAGATTCCACAGCTTGCCCGCGTGACGTGGTACTCCTGTATTGCGGCATTTGGCGAACCCCACAACGTTAAGCCAAATGGGCCTTGAACCCATTTAGCACTTTGGGCCCCTGGAACAATCGCGTAGCTCACCGGTTAAAAATTTGGCGGTTCGACTTTGTTGTTCATAGGGGCTTAGAACAGAAATCGAAGTCTTTCTCATCCCTTTCCTAAGAAACAACTGTGGGGATCCCCCTGGTGGAAAATGTAGTGTGTTCCGCTTTATGGTTGGGTTTCATCCCCCCACATGGGCTTTGAGAATTCCAGAATCTCTTATACCTGGATCTTCCGGGGCCAAATCCAAGGCCGTTTTAAAATGATTCGTGGCCTCACCATGGTCCCCCAGTTTATCCAACGCGAGCGCAAGGTTGTAATGGGCTTCAGGAAGATCTGGATTCGCGGCTAAGGCTTTCTTGAAGTGTTCTTGGGCCACATCCCAATGCCCTTGCTGGTAATGGTTGACCCCTTCAGCATTTTCTTCGGCACCGGCGATCCCTCCCGTGGCCAGAAGAGCGCCTTCCACCTTTGAGGGTTCTCCCGCACTTGGAGCTTCGGCAGCTGGCATGGGTGTACTTTCGGCCTTTGGTTCTGTTTTCGTTGGCTGTCCATACTGGCCGGAATCGCATCCACTCGCTACCAACACTGCGAGAAATAGTATTCCGAGACCTAAAGATCGCGACATCATTGTACCCTCCTTGGTTGAATGGTAAGCGGCATTAAGGCATGCCGATCACTCGAAAGTGGCTTTTTTCTCATTAAACGAAATCGTAGTCTGAGCGAGAACATTACAGGGGGACTATTGTGCTACATAAGTCGATGGCCTGCACGGCCTGAATTTTGGTATGAAGCAGAAAAGCCATGGTAGGAATAGTTTAAACACCTACAACAAACACGGGCCCTCTTTCTAATGAAAGAGGGCCCGCATTTAACCCGGCACTGCATGGGCCGGAATTTTCCGATTGTCTATTGACCCGCTGGCTGCGGAACATCCTCTTCGTTGATCTTCTTCGAAGAATCAGTTGCCGGAGAGTAGATTCATGGGGATTGGTTCCTATTTTAGATCCTTTCCTTTCTTCTTTTTTCTTACTTTACTCTCCTCACGGTTCCTGCTCTCTAATGGATGTCTCTTGAAATCATTTTTGGTCTCAAGGACCTTTTTCATGCCTACGGGCACGTACGTTGTTTCAGTGAGACCTCCTTATCAGCAACTATTCTTCACCCGCTTAGACGAGAAGATTATGATTGCGCTCGCCACGGGCCTCATTTTTTCGGTGGACTGAGGTCGTTCATTAGCAACCCCCTCATGTTTGAATCTGGGACTGCAAACACTGTTGTGATCCATAAGTCCCAGAACACCAAATGAATACCTTTTAAAATGGTATGCCTCTGCACGGAGGATGTCAATTGGTTTTTTATACTTAAGGAATTTTAGGTGTTGTGGCCTAATTGTCCTGTCCTCATGGAAGCCCGCCTCTTTTTGGATTTGTGTTATAGCTATGTTCAAAATTCATTTACCATATGACTTTCTTAGCCATGTGTTCTTTAACTTATGTCACGGGCTATACCACCCGTAAGTTGCTGATTTCAAAAAGGTAGCGGAAGGGTGTGGACCGGAAGCGGTCACTCTAAAAAGGTGATTTTGTTCGCTCGTGAAGTCTTATGAAGTCGGGGCAAAGCCTCGGCGAAGAGTATTCTCCGTGATGATTTTTTCTACCATAAATTGCTCCAGATAGCTCTGCCCGCCAGCCTTCCGGCCGATTCCAGAAAGACGGTGTCCGCCAAAGGGTTGCCTCCCCACCAACGACCCTGTAATGGGTCGGTTAATATACAGATTGCCGACATCAAATTGTTCGCGGGCCAGTTGAAGATTGGCTGGGCTGCGGGAGTAAATTCCTCCCGTCAGGGCCGATGGAGAATGGTTAGCCAGGTTCAAGGCCTCATGGATAGTTGGGGCATTAAGGACCACCACGACCGGCCCAAAAATTTCTTCTTGAACGATGGGGTGAGATGGTGGAAGATCGGTCAGAATCACCGGTCCCTGGAAATAGCCTGGTCCTTCGATTTGGCGGTCCAGAATGCACGTGCCATCTCTTTTGCCCAGTTCGACATATTGCCGGATTCGTTCGAGTGCCCGGCCGTCAATGAGAGGCCCCATGCGGTTTTCTGGTTGCTCGGGTGGACCAATGGGAATACTTAAGGCGGCCTGTTTCAGGCGCTTGAGAAACATTGGGTAGACGCTATCCAAAACAATGACTCGAGAGCAGGCAGAGCATTTTTGGCCTTGGTAGCCCGTGGCACTGTCTAACACGCCCGTGATGGCTTCATCCAGATCGGCGGTCTCATCCACAATGATCGCGTTCTTCCCTCCCATTTCAATAATGACATGTTTGACATGCCGCTGGCCTGGTAGAACATGGCTGACTTCCTGGAGAATGTTTAACCCGACGGCTTGGGATCCGGTAAATGCGATAAGGTGCACAGCGGCATGTTTGACCAAAGCCTTGCCCAGTTCAGGGCCTCCGGGAAGAAAATGCAAAATTCCCTCGGGTAAGCCTGCCTCTTTAAACAATTGGAACAGATGATATCCCATCATGGGAGAACGTTCAGAAGGTTTAAACAGGACAATGTTTCCACTCACCAAGGCGGCAGCCACCAGTCCAGTCGGGATGGCCAAAGAAAAGTTCCAGGGAGGGAGCACAAGGGCCAGTCCTCTGGGGAGATAGACTCGGTGATTGAGTTCCCCTGGCTCCGTTCCAAGCCGTTGGGGTTGGCCCAGACGGCACATTTCCCGGCCGTAGAATTCGAGAAAATCAATGGCCTCGGCCACATCGGCATCGGCTTCACGCCAAGGCTTGCCTGTCTCAAGAATTTCCCATGCTGCCAATTCTGCCCGGTGCTTTCGCATGAGTGTTGCCGTGTTGAACAAGTGGTCAGCGCGGGCCGACGCGGGAACACTCTGCCAGGTTGCCATGTGGCCTTCGGCATCCCGAACAAGAGGTTCGAGCTCGTCTGGGGACACCGTCGGGAATGTGGCAATTAGCTGATCGGGTCGACTGGGGTTAATGGAAGTGAGTGCAGGGCCATGACATGGAACGTTGGCCGCTACGGGGTATGTTTGGGTTTTCCCCAGAAGTGGCCTGATTCGATGGAGAGCCTGGGTGATGAACTGGTGGGCATCTTCGCAAGAAAAATCTGTATGGGGTTCGTTGGAAAAATGATCTTGGTTGGCGAGTTGTGGGGAAGGGCCTTCCGTGTTCATAAAGGTAGTGGTGGTTTCTATATTATTGTCGGTGACTGTCGGGGGTACGAGAAGATGCTTCAAGGATTCGGCAGACTCATATTGATGCTGGATAACACTTTCATTCGAGGTATTTTCCAGCAGGCGGCGAACCAAGTAGGCCATGCCGGGGATGAGTTCTCCAATCGGGGTGTAAACCCGAAGGCGGAACCCTTGCTCCACCACCGCTTCGCGCAGCGGTTCAGCCATCCCATAGAGCATTTGGAATTCACATGTTTCGGGCCGCAGATGGAGCGATTCACTCAAAGCTTGAACATAGGCTAGGGTCCGAATATGATGCGAGCCAAACGCTGGTCTGATGAAAGATCGGTGTTTCAAGATTGTTTGCGCGAGAGCTTCGTAGTTGGCGTCGGTCGCGGTCTTGTGTTGGTAAACGGGAACCGGCCAGCCTCGTTGCTGATAGCGAATGACTTCTGAGTCCCAGTACGCACCTTTGACTAAACGAATACCAAAGGGGACTTGTCGTTTTTTACCCCATTCCAACAGGATGTCTAGGGTCCGACTGGAATGTTGAAGATAGGCTTGCAATGCTATGCCTGCATGAGGATAGTCTCGAAAGGAGGTTTCGGAAAACAGACGTGTGAACACATAAAGGATCAGTGGTTCCAATTCCGCCTGTTCCATATCAAAAGTAATAGCGGCTGGCAAGATTCTGGCTTTCTCAATAATCGATCGTAACCGGGGGGCCATCCCTTCATAACTGCTTTCGAAGTCAATCGGATCCAGTTGAGAGTATAGGGCCGAGAGTTTGATGGAGAGTTGTATCCGGGGGAGGGAGCCTAGATGATCATGTTCTAAAAGGGGTTGAGAATTCCACCCTTCCGTGACTTCGTGTAAATACTCCATCGTTTGAAGACAGCGCTGGAGGTATTGATCGGCTTCCACCTCACTGACTGTGGCTTCTCCTAACAAATCAATGGAACATGCACAACGGCGTTTCCACAAATGGGTCAGGATTGGGAGAGCTTGATCAACCGATTCTCCAGCCATGAAAGTGCGGGCCATTGTGAGAAATTGCCGTCGCAAAATCCGAGTTCCCACTTTGGCCATAACCGGATTCTTCAAACAACGGGTAAGGAGCCAACGCAATGGCATTGGGAGTGAGCCTATGTCATGAAAATATTCATGAAGGATACGAATAAATTGCTCATCGGTGTGTAGGGCGGGGAGTACATCAACAAAGCGAAACAATTGCACCTTGAACTGAGTATCCCGAGTTCCCCAATCTAGAAGAAGACGGGTCCACCAGCGATGGTTCAACAGACCAGGCGTATGGTGGTGAACGTGTTCGGCTAGGGTATGTCCAAACTGACGAACTGAGGGTTCTAACAGGTCAGGAGGGGGCATTGGTCAATTCTCTTTCTCTCTTAATATTATTGTACACCTTTTCGGCTAATCAGAAAGGTGGATAAAGCGCAAAACACAAGGAATCCATACAATGTACGGCAAGGGAAAAGGGGGGGGGAATGGAACTATTTTAAAGGCGGTTGGCTTGGAAGGGGTGGCCCCTTTACTTTTTCTTCAGAAAGGAGCACAGTATATTTTTAGAAGAAATAGTCTGAGGTAGCCATGGGGTAAGATGTCGGTTGGTAGGACCACATGGATATATCGATGGAAAGGCCTTTCGGGTGATTCTATGCCCGGGGGGCTTTTTTGTTTGAGGGACAAAAAAAAGTGAATGATCAAAGTATTATAGCTATGTTCACAATGCATAAATTCTATGACCTTCCAAGTAATGTGTCCTGTAATTTAAGGAATTAGCTATAAGAAGTGGCTTGAGAGAAGGAGCAGAAGGGACGTGAAGGAAAGGAGGTGAGGCCATGCAAAAAAATCGCGATGAGTTCATGCGTTTGAAAGCCTGGCTGTTCAGACATCAGGTACCAAGTTGGGGAGAAGGAGTGGCAGAATTTCTTTTTTTTAGCCTTATGGCTTGGGGTGTGTGGAAGTGGACTTGGGGATAAAGACCAAAGAGCGGTATCGGCCACTCTTTGAAAAGAGGGAATAAATCATCACGTAACCTTCTACAACAAGGAGGTTCAAGCCAGGCGACGTGTAGGTTGTATTGTTGGGGCGCGGGATTTCAAAACCCTAAAAGCTGAACAATTCATGCAAGATGGCGTGTATGCCTATCAACGAGAGGATGATGGGGAGACGTGGGCTCAAGCCATGACCGAAGGGGATTTGGTAGCGCGCCGATTGTTGACCAAAACCACCATCTCCTGGGAATTGTGAGCGAGTTCGATCTGTTACGAGCGATAAAGGAGGATAAGCATCTGGCATCAGCCAAGGCAGAGGACCTGATGACACCGAATCCGATCACCGTGTTTCCCAAGACTCCTGCCATGGACACCATTCAATTATTGGAAGCAAAGCATTTGATTCGGATGCCTGTGGTGAATGAATTGGGTCGACTGGTCGGGGTCGTTGCCAGACGGGATGTTCTCCAAGGATATCTCAACGCCATCAGAGTAACACGCGTATTTTAATTGGTTTAAAGTGTCAAAGCCTGGACTTTATTTGCCAGTCACTGTCTGATGAATGTTGCACCGTGCTTATTCGTTACGTCGCAAGATGCAATGTCCCCTCCTTTTTGTCATTACCTGCAAGGTTTAAGAAGGGATCTATCTTCGATTTTTCGGATGGATACCTGCCCCTTCTATTAATTCCTCCGCATTGACATACTTGAGTTTTCTACCACAAGGCCGCATGAGTTTATTGACCATACGGGGTAAGCGACCAATATGACATCAGCCAAGGTTGATTTCTTCTGGCGCCTAATTTCAGAATTCATCTCTCACAGGCCTCATCTACAGATAGGTATATCCCAGGGCCGTGATATCACGCGTGGCTGTTTCATTTTCGGGCCAGGGGTCCATAATGGCCGCTGCACCAGGCAAATTGGGATGTTGCCCGGGGGTGGCCGCTTGCCATTCCGCCCAAATCCGATCAATTTCGGCATGGTGCATCCAAAAGACCGGGTCTGTCGGGGCGGTCGGTACGCTTCGCATTGATCCCCCAACCCATACATGGCCTGAGTCGTGCACACCTTC
>JAZFZJ010000148.1:0-15536 GCA_036443915.1 Nitrospirales bacterium | reverse complement strand
GAGGATGAGGCATACTAAATCGAATTGAGGGGCCCATAGGCGAGAAAAACGTCGTTACCGGGATTTTTCAACATTCCCATCATTGAACTTCAATGTCGTAATGGTCGAGTGTGGAAGCGGTTACAAGGCGGAGGCGGGACAAGGATTGGTTGTAATCTAGGATAGCGCGCAGTTCTCTCCCTTGGGCTAGTCTCAGATCTCGTTGGAATTCTAACACCAACCTGGTGGTACTTAAGCCCAGGTTAAACCGCTCCTGTTCAGCCTTTTCTTGCTTTTCAGAAAGTTTGCGAGCGGCCTGATTAGTCTGAATACGTTTGAAGTTTGTCTGTACCCCCCGAATGGCTTCCTTGACGTCCAGGATCACTTGTTGGCGAAGGCGTAATAATGAGGCTTGGCTCTGACGGGTTTCGAGCAAACGACGTTGATATTGGCTTTGGGCAGAGCGATTCCCTATAGGATAGCTGAGCACTAACCCACCGCCCATGTTGTAAAAATCTGTACTTCCCATACGATCCCAGCTGTCTCCGGGGCTGTTCCCGAGACCAGCCAGGCCAAATTCCCCCTGAAGAGAAAGATCGGGAAGGAGTTGATTTTTGGCAAACCTGGTATTGACCTTTGACGTATCGATATTTTTCTTAGCTTGTAGGACTTCCGGCCGGTGCTCTAAGGCAAAGGTGATTTGTTGGTCTAATGGAGTCGGTTGCAATTTTTTCATGGGTGAATCGAGGGGGACAAGGGGTGTCGTCTGCTTCAATTTCCACTCTGATTTGCTGAGCAGCTGGCGGAGTTGATCTTCTTGATCCTGCACAGCTTTTTGGGCTAATAAGACTTGTTCGATTCTGCTTGCGACTCCAGCCTGTGCCTGAAGAGCTTCCACGTCAGCCAGCACCCCGGCCTTGACCTTGGCACGATTGCTGGCTAATAGTTCTTGTGCGGCACGCAAGGTGGCCCGGGTCACCTTTAAATTTTCACGTGCGAAGACCAATTCCCAGTATGCCTGTTCGACCCGAGAGATGACAGAAAGAATTTGTTGTGTCAGGGAGAGTTCTTCCACTGCTGCCGAATTTTTGGCGATGGTCACTTGGGTTTGATTGATCGTCGGGCCGAAATTTCGCAGAAGGGGCTGGGTCAAATTGGCTATGAGATTGCTGGAATAGGAAGGGTTAAACAGAAACGCGTTAGGTCCCGCTACAGAATTCCGATCGGTATCAAAGCGGAGATCATAGGTCCCTCCGGTGATGAGTTTTTGTGTGAGTCCCAGGTTAAACCTCATGTCATTTTGGTCAAGGACATCTGGTTCGTTTCCGATCGCCACACCCCCTAAACCAAAAATTGGTCTGTTGAGGGGGAAAATGGTTCGGTCATATTGTCCCCCTAATTCAACGGTGGGATCAAATTCAGCTTCTTGGAAAACAATGTCCGTTAACCGGACATCTCTCGTATACCGGCTGACCTGAATATCTAAATTGTTTTCCAAGGCTTGCAACACGGCCTCTTTTAAGGTCAGAGTGACCACGGAATCAGATGGAAGTAGATCTTTCAGAGCCAAATCTTCCATTTCAGAAGTATTGAAGGAACTCCCCCAACTCCATGCCGGCCAACAGATGAGGACGAGGGTTACGGTAATGTAGGAGATTGGTTGTTGGACAAAGGGGGCATTCATGGAAATCCTATGATTGACTGTCTGACGGTGTTTAGGTGATCTAAGACTACAACGCTACCAAAGCCTTGTCGATGAGTGCAATTCCCCCCTGCAATGGACCTACTAGGAGGCCAGAGAACTTGGGCGATGGGAAGGCATTGTATTGAGTGTATCTTGTCTGAGGAATTGACCAAAAGCCATAAGCCTTACCCAAGTTTGTTGAATGGAGTACGGTCAAAGGTAACCTATTTTTCTCAAAGAGGAGCTGTTGAAAAAGTCCGCCAGCGGTGTTCTCGGTCCGTTGTGGTGCTCACATACTCTGTGTATGCTCCGCGCGCCAACGGCCTGCGGCCTTGCCCGAGGAAAGGCGTGTTTTGGCGCGCCCGGGTTGGGCGGGTGAGACAGCGGGCCTTTTTGAACAGCCGTCTTTCCATCTGACACTTGAGGGGGTTGGGAAGGGTCCCCAATTTAAAATTCTTTGAATTATTCAACAGACCCAAAAACTATGAAGTGGCTGTGGATTCTGGGTGTTCAGGGGTTGTCGACTTCATGTGAGAATGCGTATCCTTTCAAGCATGGTATCGTGTTATCCATTCCTTTATTTCAATCATTTTATTATGGAGTAAAGAAGGCTATGAAACAGGTTTTGACAGGTGAGCAGGTGAATCAGTTTGGTCCAGGCCAAAAATGTGTGGAAGGCTATAGGTCTCGGTGCGGCTCTTTTGGGGGTGTCCGTCTACTGGTGGGACTCGTCATGGGTTATGGTATTTTGGGGATTTCTTTTGGAGTCTTTGCCCAAGATCAACCGCAGGAACTTCCAAAGCCTTTCCATAAAACGACCCCTCCACTCTTTCAAGAATGGAATTTTGATCAATCGCTTCCCAACGATCTGCCAGATGGCTTTACGCAGGCCATGGGTGGCGGGCCAGGAGAAGGGGGATGGTCTGTGACTGAGGATGCCTCGGCCCCCAGTAGCCCTCGTCTTGTGAGGCAACGTTTACACTGCAATGAGGATTGGTGTTACCAGTTATTACTGGCAGAAGGGGTCATGGTCGAGTATGTTGAATTGTCTGTTCGGATTAAAATGGAATTAGGGACACCGTCTGGGCAGGCCGGATTAGCCTTTGGTGTTCAAGACGATCGAAATTTTTATGCAGTGGTGGTTGAGCCTAAAACGAATGTGGTTGTGGCCTATGTGGTGAAAGATGGGCAACCGACGGAATTGGCTCGTAAGTCGGTTATTCCCAAACCTTCTATATGGCACTTTCTTCGCATTCAGCGCAATACCATCATCAGTAAGGAATATACTGAAATTTACTTTGACCACCAACTGATAATTGATGTCTATGACCAGTCGTTTAAAAAGGGGAAAATAGGATTGGTGGCGATGGGGGATGGTGCGTTTGCGTTTGATAACCTTCGCGCCATGGAATCCATGGCGAATCGCCCACTTTCACGACCTGCGGCCTACTAGCGTTCGCTGGTTTCCTGGTGGGCAGTGGCAAGGTGAGGTTTCATCATGGTAAGCAAGGTTTCCGGATCGGTGGCCTGGAGAATAAGAGCTCGGTTTTTTGGAGTCACGAATCCTTGCTCCACTTGATGGTCAAGGAAACCTAAGAGCCCATCAAAAAACCCAAAACAATTCAGAATTCCGCAAGGTTTCTCATGTAGTTTGAGCTGTGCCCACGTTAGTATCTCGCAACATTCCTCCAACGTTCCAAATCCACCGGGCAACGTGATAAAACCAGCAGACAGTTCGGCCATGAGTGCTTTGCGTTCGTGCATGGTCTTGACAATATGAGTGGCTGTGAGATGTGCATGCAACAGTTCTTTTTCGACAAAATGGTTGGGAATAACGCCGATCGCTTCCCCTCCCTCTTGAAGGACGGTTGAAGCTAAGATTCCCATGAGTCCGATATTTCCTCCTCCGTATACTAACCCCAAGCCCTGGTGAACAAGGGTTTGCCCTAGCCGGTGAGCCATGGTGGCAAATCCTGGATGGTGTCCTTGGCTTGATCCACAAAAAACACAAAGGTATTGCATAATGAAGGGTTCTCCGTATCCTTTTAGGGAATGTTGAAAAAGTCCGCCAGCGGTGTTCTCGGTCTTTTGTCGTGCTCACGTACTCATCTGTACGCTTCGCGCGCCAAAAGCCCTGCGGCCTTGCCCGAGAAAAGGCGCGTCTTGGCGCGCCCGGGTTGGGCGGGTGAGACAGCGGCCTTATTGAACATTCCCTGTTGCTTTTGGTCATCCATGGAATATGGCAAAGCCAATCGGTATTGAAAGAATTTCGTCTTATTCAACAGCCCCTTCTAGGCTGGTCTGAATTCATGGGGGGAGGAAGGTCTGGACTGTGTTAGGTAGATGACGGAAGAACTACACCAAGGCGTCTCCTAATTTTTGATAGGCAAAGCGGTCAGAGCATACGGGTTGATCCGAGCCCCATTTACACGAATGCCCCAATGAAGATGGGGGCCAGTGGCTCTTCCTGTGGCGCCCACTTTTCCGAGGGCATACCCTTTTGGGAGAGATTGGCCCGTTTTGACGTCAATCTCTGATAAATGAAAGTACATAGAAAACAACCCTAATCCGTGATCAATCACGACCCCTTTTCCTGAAAAAAAATGGTCCACGGTGATGGCCACGGTTCCTTTGTTGATGGCGTATACCGGCGTGCCTTTGGGTGCGGCGATATCTTCTCCGGAATGTGGCCGTTTGGGCTGCCCGTTTATCACGCGACGACTACCAAACCTGCCCGTCACTCTCCCCTTCACCGGCTCAAGAAATGCCCCTTCCCATAACGGTGTCGTCCCGATATGGTCAAAGGCGTGAGCTAAGTCTTTCTGTTCTTGTCGCACGCGTTTCAGGGTGTTGGAGTCGAGGTCCACTTTTTTCTTGGGCAATTTGAGATGTTGGACCGAATATTCTTCTTTCACGATCAACACGGTGAAGCTGAGATGGTCCGTCTGTTTTGGGGTATGGAACGTGACACGCAATTCCTGCAAGCCAGGTGGATCTTCCATGTCAATTCCTACAATGGCGGCAAAGCTCGTATCTGTAAAAGGGAAGAAGGGAATGTTGCGTTTGAACAAGGTGCCACTGACTTTGGCCTGGGGATTGGCCACAGGCACTTCGATCCAGAGGGCTTCACCTTGTTTGCCGCTGAATTGTCCCTCAGTCCCTGGACGGTGACGTTCAGCACTGGGGACCATTTGAATGGGAAAAATACTGGCAACCAAGAGACATACAATAAACAGCGTTTTTCCTGAGAGACTGTGGTGTGTTGATGGAGGATAGGTTGGTTGGTCACTCATGTATAGAGGCGATGGTTGGGGACTTGGCTCAACAATTCTTCTACTCGAGGGTTATAGGGACAGAAGGGGTCCATACACAGAATCGTTTCCTCCCAGTATCCGTTGAGTTTAAGATAGGTCCAATCAACAGTATACGACCGATTTTTCGCACGAGCAAATCGGATGAAATCCCCACGTACTTTGGCGCGAGTGGTTTGTGGAGGAATAGTCTTAGCCTGTTCAATGGTCTCTTCATCGATAAGTTTTCGAATCGCATTCCGTTCGGCTAACAGGTAGAAAATTCCGCGTTGCCGATTGATGTCGTGATATTGCAGGTCCATCATCCCCAGTCGAGGATCGTCCCACCCGCAGGATTTATTGGCCATATAATTTTCCATCAGCCATTTTTTCGTTATCCAGTCAATTTCCCGGACCAATTTCATTGGGGAGTGTTCAAGCAGATTCAGGACTCGTCCCCACTCATCATGAACTTCGGAGAGTACTTTATCGTGAGGGTTTGCCGCTAAATAGTCTCCAGTCTGTTCCCAAAAAATCTGTTGAATCGCCAAGGCTGTCAGCTCTCGCCCATCTTCGAGCTTTATGGTCTTCTTAAGGGTCGGGTCGCGTGAGATGTCTCGAATGGCTTTGACAGGTTCTTCCAAATCAATATTGGGAATACCGTATCCGTCTTCGATCATGGATAGAACGATCATGGCTGTTCCTACCTTTAAATAGGTAGCGAATTCTGACATGTTGGAGTCGCCAAGAATGATATGAAGCCGGCGGAATTTTTCAGCATCGGCATGGGGCTCGTCCCGCGTATTGATTATGCTGCGGGAGGACGTCGTGGAGGAAGAGGTTTTTTCATGGATATGCTGTGCACGTTGGGAGATGAAAAATTGGGATTTTCCGGAGACCTTGAGGATTTTCCCTGCTCCAGAAAAAATTTGACGGGTGACGAAAAAGGGAATGAGTTGTTCACTGACTTTCCAGAAATCCACGTCCCGGCGCATAAGAAAGTTTTCATGGCAACCGTAGGTATTGCCGAGAGAATCGGTATTGTTTTTGAAAACGAAAATTTCACCGGAAAGGCCCTCTTCTCGTAGGCGGTCTTGGGCAATGGGGAGGCAACTTTCGAGAATGCGCTCCCCGGCTTTGTCATGTGTGACGACGTTAATGAGATCATCACATTCGGGCGTGGAATATTCCGGGTGGCAACCCGTATCTTGGTAGAAACGTGCTCCGTTGGTGAGGAACGCATTGGATGGCCAGCTGTTGGGAATGAGTCCCTCAAAGATGTACCCAAGAATTTTTTCGATGGGAAGATAGACACGACCGCTGGGAGAAAACGTGAGGCCGTATTCGCACTCGAGGCCGAAAATTCGTTTGATCATGGTGAGACCCTTCCTCCCGTGTGGCCTTCAGTCCAGAATACACCCCTCTCCCATAATGTTCAACTTGAGGAGGTGGCGGCTAACTGAGCGAGAAACAGGAAACTAGGATAGAAGATGAGTAGCCTCAGGGGCCAGGACTCGACGAAATTTTCGGCCTTTCCGTGTCCGGTCAAGGAGAGCGACTTCGAACCCTTCCAGGTTGGATTTAGGTTCTCCGCCTGGTTCAAAGGCTTTTTGGCAAAGTTCTAAGGCTTTTTTCAGGGATGGACAGGTATCAGATGTCTCTTTTCGAAGAAAGGTCAAGATCGCTTCTGATCGCCCACCAATGGAGGTAAATGTTCGTTCATCCACAATGCTGCCATCAAACGAGATGCGATAGAGCTCGTTGTCGTCCGGGGTCTCTCCGACTTGGGCAAGCAGGACCTCCACTTCGTAGGGTTTCATTTCTTGGCTAAAGATCGTGCCCAGAATTTGGGAATATCCATTAGCCAATGAGCGGGCCGTCACATCTTCTCGGCTATACATCATCCCTTTGACATCGGCATGTTGAATGCCAGCCTTCCGAAGATTTTCAAATTCACTGTATCTCCCAGCTCCAGAAAACGCGATACTGTCATAGATTTCGGAAATTTTAAATAGAGAAACACTAGGGTTATCGGCCACAAACAGGACCCCTTCTGAATATTCCATTGCGATAATTGAACGACCTTTAGCGATACCCTTTTTGGCATACTCTGCCCTGTCTTGCATCATTTGCTCAGGGGAAACATAAAAGGGCATGGGCATGGCTTAGGCCTCTCTCTCTTGGGTCAATAATTCCTGACACACAGCTTCGAGTTGGGCTTCTTCCACATCCCGAACCCCTTGCTGATCCACTAATTTGACTGTGGGAAATATTCGCCGGAGCAGGTCTGGCCCACCGGTCCCGACATCCTCTTCGGCAGCATTCGATAAGGCACGAATGGCGATACGGACCGCTTCTTCTCCTGGTAAGTTTTTCCGAAAATGTTCTTTCAAGGTCAACCGTGCATCCTTCCCGCCAGAGCCGACGGCATGAAATTCGGTATCTTCATAACGACCCCCGGTAATGTCATATTTGAAGAGACGGCCAGTGCCTTGTTTCTGATCATAGCCCACAAATAAGGGAATCACGACGAGGCCTTGTAGAACCATGGGAAAATTCGCTTTGACCATGTATCCCAGTCTATTGGCTTTCCCTTCACAAGAGAGAGGTTGCCCGTCAAGTTTTTCATAGTGTTCTAACTCGATCCGAAAGAGTTTGGCCATTTCCATGCATGGCCCGGCCGCACCAGCAATGGCCATGGCAGAAAAGGCATCGGTTTGAAAGACCTTTTCCATTCGAGTGGCCGCGATTTGAAATCCTTCGGTGGCCCGACGGTCTCCGGCGATCAAGACCCCATCTTGGTAGGTAAAAGCCAGAACGGTTGTGCCATGAGGCCAGGGAGGCAGTCTGTCTGTTAGCGAAGATTCTGAGAACCCTTGCTGGGAAATCTGTGTTCCCAATTTGGCCATGGGGAGTAAATCGGGTCGCTGGGTGGTGAGAAATTGGTAAAAACTTGAACACGAATCGAAAGTCAAATTTGGGAAGGCAGGATTATTCGAGTTCATGCTTACCTCGAAAATATTTTAAATAGGGTCAAAATTATTGTCGTTACTGCGCCAATCGGGATAATAGCTGATCCACGGAGGAAATGTCCTGAAACAACTCTTGCGTAAGTTGCTGGGTGCCACGATTCGGATCCATGAGGGGAATTCGTTTTATTTCCGAACTCCCCGATTCAAGAAGGATGGAGGTCCAACTCATGCCATAGACTTGTTGTGGAAATCGTTGGAGACAGGCACCTCGGAAAAAGGCACGGGTAAACTTCGGGGCAGTTTGACAAGCACGGTCAATCTCATCATCGAGGGTGAGCCGTTCGATCTGGCCGGTTCGTTCTAAAGCATAATACAGGCCTTTAGAGGGACGAATGTCGTGATACTGTAAGTCCATCATGGCGACCCGTGGATCATCCCAGGAACAGTGTTTTCGATCCATGTAGGAGAGCATCAATACCTGCTTCGCGACCCAGTCTACCTCGCGTCGGAGGTCAAAGGGATCCCGTTCCAATGTATCAAGTATCCTTTCCCAGAGGACTAAAATTTCTTTGGTGATAGGAGATAAGGCTCTGGTCGTGTAGAAATCGTGCGCTGCTTGGAGGAAGGCACGTTGAATGGCAATGGCGGATGTGTATTGGCCATTTTGAAGCGGAAGTGAAGCTTTGACGGTCAGATCGCGAGAAACCTCCTTGATGGCCTTAACTGGGTCAGCCAATTCGAAATGGGGAAGGGATTCCTGCTGCTCCAACATGTCCATGATGATGGCGGTCGTGCCGACTTTTAAAAAAGTTGACACTTCGCACATATTGGAGTCTCCCACAATAACATGGAGCCGACGGTACTGAGATTGATGGGCATGGGGTTCGTCACGCGTGTTGATAATGGGACGGTTGACCATCGTGTTGAGATCAAGCACGCTTTCAAAAAAATCTGCTCGCTGAGAAATTTGGTAGGGCGTGGGTTCCATTCCGTTTTCCGCGCCGACTTTCCCAGCTCCACAGATGATGGGACGGGAGACAAAAAACGGCAGGAGAATGGTCGCTATCCGTTCAAAGGGAACCGTTCGGGACAACAGATAATTTTCGTGGTACCCAAAACTGTTACCTTTTCCGTCCGAGTTGTTTCGGTAGACGAGAAATTCCTCTTCCCCCACGCTGGTGTTGAGGCGGGCCAAACATTCAGCCACGATTTGGTCTCCTGCGCGTTCATACGCGAGGACCTCACGAGGATTGCTGCATTCTGGAGTGGAATATTCCGGATGAGCTCCATCGACGTACAAGCGGCCGGCATTGGATAGAATTTTATTAAGTTGGCGATTATAGCTGGTCCCTGGCCGTTCTAATTCCCCTTCGACGAGAAAGCCTCTGGCATCTAAGAATGGGTGTTCGTTTTCGTAATCCCAGATGGCGTTGGGAGCCGGGAGATGGGGGCAGTGACTAATTAGGCGAAGGGAATTTGCCACCGGATCTGGATTGCCAGTGGAGCGGGCTATAATTCCAAATTCGGTTTCAGTTCCAAGAATTCGCAGCAAGGAAACCTCATAGCACGCCGTTGGATCTACCTAAAAGTAGTGGCCGACGCTCACTGTCTCGATTTGACGAGACTCGGATTCTTCATCGGTGGTTAAGGTGCGCACATGAATAATTTTCTCACCTTTTTTCCCGGCAATTTTCGCCCAATCATCCGGGTGGGTAGTATTGGGCAGATCTTCCTGCTCTTTGTACTCTTCTCGTATGGCTCGTAGCAAGTCTTCGCTTTTGAGTCCTTTGTCTCCCCCGGAAATGGTTCGTTTGATCGATAGTTTTTTGGCCCGTGAGACGATGTTTTCTATAAGCGCGCCGCTGGAAAAATCTTTAAAATAGATGGTTTCTTTTTCGCCATTATCATAGGTGACTTCTAAAAATTGATTGTCCTCGGTTTTGGCATACATGGCTTCTACGGTGAGGTCGATGAGATGCCGGACATAAGCTAAGCGATCATGTCCTTGTTCGGCCATATCGGATTCGGGAAATGGAAGGTCGAGGGTGAGATATTTGCCGAGGATATCCCTGGCGGCTTGTTGGTCTGGGCGCGGTATTTTGATTTTGATATCCAAGCGTCCAGGTCTTAATACGGCAGGGTCAATCAAATCCTGCCTGTTGCTCGCACCAATCACAATGACATCTCGAAGACTTTCCACGCCATCAATTTCTGAGAGAAATTGCGGAACGATTGTGGACTCAACATCCGAGGAAATGCCTGTTCCACGGGTTCGGAATAACGCATCCATCTCATCAAAGAACACAATAACGGGGTTGCCATGAGAAGCCTTTTCTTTAGCTTTGGCGAACACCTCACGAATTTGACGTTCTGACTCCCCCACATATTTATTGAGTAGTTCCGGGCCTTTGATGTGCAGAAAATAACTTCGGATTTCCTTGCCTTTAAGGTGCCGAAGTTTTTTGGCAATAGAATTGGCTACGGCTTTGGCGATTAAGGTTTTCCCGCATCCTGGTGGCCCATAGAGGAGAATGCCTTTGGGGGGAGAGAGGTGGTGCTCGGCAAAGAGGACGGGATGAAGGAAGGGTAACTCTATGGCGTCTTTCACGAGTTCCAGTTCTTTTTCTAGGCCACCAATATGATCATAGTCAATATCAGGAACCTCTTCGATCACGAGTTCTTCCATTTCACCTTTAGGAAGCTTTTCGGTAAGGTAGCCCGATCGCGGTTCAAAGAGTAAGTGGTCCCCGACGCTCAATTCTTCCTGTTTGAGGGCATCAGAAATTTCTACCACTCGCTCATCATCCATATGGAGGCTCACCACCGCCCGCCCATCTTCTAGGAGCTGTTTGAGATGCACAATCTCGCCTTGCGGATCAAAGCTTCGGGCTTCAATCACGTTTAGCCCCTCATTCAAAATCACCTCCTGGCCTCTTTTGAGAGACTCGGACCTGATGGACGGATGAAGGTTGACGCGCAATTTTCGACCACCGAGGGACACATTGATCGTCCCGTCAGAATTGGTGTTATAAAAAATGGCGTACGTAGAGGGAGGGGCAGTCAGTTTATCGACTTCTTTGCGAAGCGCTTCGATCTGCGCCTTGGCTTCTTGAAGGCTGGAGGCCAGCCGTTCATTTTGTTGTTGGGTGAGATCCAGTTTATGTCGGGAATTATGGTGCTGTTTTCTTTCCTGTTCCAGAGACTCAAGTTCTGTCTGTAATTTTTGAATCTCGCGGATATGGTCGTCGGCTTTTCGGATTCCCATGGATTACCTCTAAAGTGTTTCTACCTTTCTTCGAAAACTGGAGGTAATACCTCCTTTGAGGGAGCGTCCCACTTTGGTTACCTGTCAGAATGTAAAATCATCAAAAGTGGAACTTGAGGAATTCTACCACCCAAAATTTTTTAGGGTCAACCAAAGGCGAGTTTTAGGGAAGTCACACAACAGGTTGATCCGTTAGGTTATAGACATTCTCATCATTTTAAAAAAATACAGGGCTAGGAAAGTCGGATGATTTCTGAATTTTGAAAATAGCTATAACAAGGAAAGCAATTCACGGGTTCTGTCCGGGATGGATGGTGCTTGAAGAATCGAGGAAATGACCGCAATCCCGTATGCTCCGGAAGCCATAATCGCCGGAACTTGTCTGGGAGTGATGCCTCCAATGGCAAAAATAGGCCCGCGACTGGTTCGGCAGACGTTCTGGAGTACCTCCATGCCTAAAGGATTTCCAAAGGCTCGTTTCGAAGGTGTATCAAAAATAGGGCCCAGTACCACAAAGTCTGCACCGTCGTCCTCTGCGCGCTGAACGTCTTCGGCTGAATGAGCCGAGACGCCAATGAGATGGTCGGGGCCTAACAGGCGGCGAACGAGGAGCACGGGAAGACTGTCTGCTCGCAAATGCACACCATCAGCACCCAGGGCTAGGACCAGATCGATGCGATCATTCAACAAAACGGAGCCTTTGTACTGTTTGACCAGTGGGAGGAGGGTGTGGACTAGTGCTGTTAAGTCACGTGTCTCCAGATCCTTTTCCCGAATTTGAACCATGCGAACTCCAGATTCCATGGCTTGGGATAATACGGAAGTGAGGGGACGACCACATGTCTGATAACGGTCAGTCAGGAGATAGAGACGGGGGAGAACTCGGGAAGACATTCCCAGGATGGTCTACAGCATTCCCTCGATGGGACTGCTGGCGGTGGCATAGAGTTTTCGTGGAATTCTTCCGGCTTTAAACGCTAACCGTCCGGCGTCGACGGCATACCTCATGGCCCTTGCCATAGTGATGGGATCTTTGGCTCCCGCAATAGCCGTATTCATTAAGACAGCGTCTGCTCCGTATTCCATCGCTAACGCGGCGTCGGAAGCGGTTCCAACTCCAGCATCCACAATGACTGGTACATTCACGGTTTCCAGGATAATTTTGAGATTGTAGGGATTTCGAATACCTAATCCCGAACCAATCGGAGCGGCCAGGGGCATGACGGCGGGGCACCCGATATCGACCAGTTTTTTGGCCACAATCGGATCATCGTTCGTGTAAGGGAGTACGACAAAGCCCTCGGCGATCAGAATTTTTGCGGCTTCAATGAGTCCAGCTGTATCCGGGAATAGGGTACGTTCATCCCCGATCACTTCTAATTTCACCAGATCTGATACTCCCGCGGCGCGGGCCAGGCGAGAATAACGAACAGCATCCTCGACCGTATAACATCCTGCGGTATTCGGTAGGATGGTGTATTGTTTGGGATTGATATAGTCTAGCAAGTTTTCTGACTGATTATCGGTGATATTGACCCGGCGAACCGCTACGGTGACGACGTCAGCGCCAGAGGCCTCGATGGCCTTTTTCGTTTCTTCAAAGTTTTGATATTTTCCTGTTCCCACCCAGAGACGGGAGCGAAATTCCCGGCCTGCTATCGTTAATAGATCATGATTCATTTCTACCTCGTCGGCGTCTTTACCTAGGGAGATCCGCCCCCGATAAAACTGATAATTTCAATCTTGTCGCCATCGTGGAGATTCCATGTGGGGAAGTCGGGTCGGTTTAAGATGTGAAGATTAACTTCAACCGCCACTTGTTCTGACTGGAGATCAAGCGAGAGGAGAAGATTAGCCACTGTAGGCGGTTCTCCAAGTTCGCGTTGCTGTCCGTTTACGATAATCTTCATTGCTGAACACTAGCCTGATCCTCTCAATTGATGAGGGAAATCCAGAAAATCATCCTACGGGACTGTTGAAATTCTTGTCAATGAAATGAACCCCGATTGGTACGAATGGTAGGAGAAACAGAAAAAGGGAGCCTTTTTCGTATGATCTAGTTTTGTTCCCTAGATTTGGCATAAAATGGATGGAGGGTGCCTGTTGACTGTATGGGGCAAGGATACCAATCATCAGAGGTCGCCTGCAGGATTTTCGATGGACAAGGTCGCCCAGGATTTAGCGGTACTTTTCACTTCTATGGCGGGGCTATTGGCGTCAAAGGGCGAAAATCCCTACAAGGTGAAAGCCTATCGTCGGGCAGCTGATTCGCTGAAAGCCCTCCATGAAGAAATTGGGATTTTGGCGAATCGGGGTGAGCTTCGGACTATTCCTGGAATCGGGAAAGAGTTGGCCAGTAAAATTCAGGAATTCCTGTCTACTGGGCGTATTCGAGCCTATGAAGAACTGAAAACACCCCTGCCGGAGTCTGTCCGTGAATGGGTGACTCTTCCGGGATTTTCAGAACCCATTGTACATCATTTGTTTTTTCGATTGGGCATCACAACCTGGGAAGATTTGGAAGCATTGGCGCAATCACATATGCTAAAAACTCTTCCAGGATTTGGGGAAAGAAATGAGGAAATTCTGGAGGCCATTCGGAGTAGACGAGTGGAAAGTCAATAGGAATTGAGTGGCAACCGGAGTAGAAAGGATAGGGGTGTGTCTGGTGGCATGAAGGGGGAAACAGTGCCACATTTAGAGAGAGTAGGAAGTCTGATCTTGTCGTTCACCTCAATTAGGATAATTAAAACATGGCTATTTCAGCATTTGTTTTGATTGGCACATCAGGCCATCACACAAAAAGTGCGTATAAAACTATCACGCGTATTCAGGGTGTCAAGGCCGTCTACCCCGTAACAGGGCCGCATGATTTAATTGCCCATGTGGAAGCAGAGACCCTAGAAGAACTCAACGATTTAGTGATGACTCGCTTGCGAAGTGTGGATGGAGTTATTAAGACCAATACCGCCATTGTTCTCAACCTCTAACAGGAGGTTGAAAAAAGGCTGCCCGCAGCGTTCTCGACGCTTTGTCGTGTTCACCTACTGGGGCTGTTGAAAACAAATGGGCCACCTTTCAGGATGGGGCAAGCGATGCGTTCTCATTGTTCGAAGGATTCGACGTACGGACCTGTACGCCTCATCCTCCTCGCGGCTTGCGGCCTTGCTGATCGCCATTTTTGAACAGCCCCTAGCTATCAGACAGGCCTTTCTCAAATGGATCTCGGAACTGGCCTGCTATCACCGAGTTTATGGATTATTCAACACTCCCTGAAAGAATTTCGAATTAATCAACAGTCCCCTAAGGATAAAAAAGAATTTGGTGGTATTATCCGGGATCCGGCAATTTCTCCTGCTGAGTTCCAGTTGATATGATTGCTCCTGTCTGGTGTTAGTAAAGTGGAACACGTAATCGAGGGGATGGATTTTTCTCCTTTATCCTTTTTGCGTGACCATTGGAAGAGTTGTTCGTGAGCCTAGTCCAGGGAAGAAAACGGGCCCTGTTTATTGTAATGATTGACGAACGTGGTGCGAGGGTCATCAAATATGGTAAACCTGACAGACATGTCCTTATTGGGTAGGTCCATCCACACCATGTCCGCAACTATTTTCCAACACTCAAACTTGTGAGGCCTTTCATGGTCATTCGACTTTCATACGTTCTTGCTCTGCTTCTTTTTTTGGGGGGCAGTGTGATCGGGTTGGCGAGTTCTTGGGGACAAGGGGATCCTGGTGTCCCCAGGGAGACGGCACCCCAATTTGTCATTCCCGAAGCAATTAAGGGTTTTGATGAAAATAAGGTCAAAGAGGATCCTATTTGTGATTCCAGAACCCGACCTCAGATTACCCATGTGGAACCTGACGAACTGAAAGCCGGTGATACCGTGGTCGTCCGGGGAAAGCATTTTGGGAAAAAAGAATGCTTCCGTGGTGTGAGCTTTGGTTCCCAACCGGCGAAGGTCTTTACGTTTGTGGATGCGGAAAAAGTAGAAGCAACGGTACCCGAAGGGTTACGGGCTGGTCTGACGTTTTTAGATGTCATGACAGGGGCCGGAACCGCACGAAAGGGCATTTTGGTCAAGGCCAAGGACTAAGATCCAGTTCTGAGCAGAAGAGACGGACTTTTCCAGAGGAGAGGTCAAACTCGGATGAAATCGGTCAACCCCTTTTCCTTGCCCGTAAAGCCATAAGGCCTAATAACCCTGACCCAAGAAGAATGATGGTAGACGGTTCTGGTGTTGGAATGGGTGGATCATTTCCACTTCCACCAGTTGGGTCACCTCCGCTTCCACCAGTTGGGTCACCTCCACTTCCATCAGTTGGGTCACCTCCACTTCCGCCAGT
>JAZFZJ010000147.1:0-3686 GCA_036443915.1 Nitrospirales bacterium | reverse complement strand
AGTTTGCCAAGAGGAGCCTGTTCCCCTTGAACCAAACCCACCGGCTGGGGGACCACCCGAAGGGTCACTGGGGAAGGGGTGACGACAATGGGCTGGACCTCTTCTGGTGAAGGAGGTATGACACCATCCTGCCCAGGAACGGGCGGAGACACATCCCCTGTCTTTTGAAATATCTCAACAAGAGTTTTGGTAATTCTCACGAGCGCCGCATGTTGTTCGGGTTCCGACAACAGATCCAACGGCTCTTGTGGTGGACGAGCCCATTGATACTTGTCTAACCCTGTTGGTTTTACTGAACTGGAACTCAGCGGAACACAAAAGATGCGGGTGTGGCCGTTTTCCGCCGCCTCCTCCAGCGGAGGCACTTCATCATCCATGATAAAGTCCGAGGCTAAAAAATACGGACTGATGAGGAGCATTCCCACTTTGGCCCGTGGCAAGGCCTGGTCGATTTCTCGCTTCCACACATCTCCGACTTCGATATAGGGATCGGCCCAGACAGTCAGTTGTCCTTTGCGCTGATAGGGCTTTAAGAAAATGAGCAGCTTTTCCAGCCAGGCTTTATCCCGGTGGCTATAGCTGACAAAGATGAGATCGCGCGTTCCCTGCATCATGGGAAATCAGAAAAAGAATGAACAGAGTGACCTGGAAAAATGTGCTGTGGAAGGCAGGTTACCGTGAAGGGCGAAAATTCACAACTTTTAGGAGGGATCCGGATGGGCGATATTTCTATGACTCGGAATACAGGAAGAGCTGGACGCCAATCGCAACAACGAAGAGAGCCCAGAGGATTTTGAGAACCGACCGGTTTGAGGAAACGGAATTGGCTCCAGAAGGTTTGTGGATCAGCTCTGCCGCAAACCAGGCGCACCCGCCCGCAAGCGCCAGGGTGCCCATGATATTATGATGCAGTTGAATCTGATGGCCAGCCGGATGAGGACCATGCATATGAATAAACAACATGACCCCAGCCACGAGCGTTAAACCAGGCAATATCGCGCCCCAAAACCATTTTTTCAGGGTTCCCAATCGCCGTAACAACTCTACCGTCCCCATCGCAAAACAGAACAGGGCATAGAATTTATGTTGCAACATCTCCGGGTCGTTACCCGAGAGCGTTTCCTGGAGAGTCAAACTGCCGATAGGCCAAGCGTCATGATCGCTCCAGATCATCAGAAATACGCCAAATCCTAGTAAGCTACCCGGGAGCAGCCAACGAGACCAAGCCAAACCCTGCCAACCTACGGCCAAGCGGAGTTCACTCAGTCCGACCAACATGGCCATAAGCCCGGCTAGAGCATGATTGAATTCCGAGAAGGCAATCCCTTCCGCTGATCCTTCCCATTGCCCGGGAACCACCATTTGCAGATGTCCTTTTTCATGTTGACCATGATCGGATGGTGAAGGCATCTCCTGAGCGCCGAAACTGTCTGGTACATGTCCCACAAACCCCGCGAGGAGCAAGCCAACCACACACAACGGAAGAAACACGAAAAATAGTGAATAGTGTTGATTCTTTCTTTGCCACACCAGACATATGGTGCGTCGGTCTTTGGCTTTCCTACCATTATTCATAGCGACCTATTCCACCGTCAGCTTACGACAATGGGTGAGTAATAGCTTCAGTTCATATTGTTGAATGATCTCAAGTTCCCTTTGTTGTTTGACGGACTGGTCTGCCTGAGAATTCACACATTTGTCAACAAATCGTCCGGGGTCCCAATGCCCACCCTTGACGAATTCTACATAGATAGAATTGTTAGTGAATTGATCCTCTGTGGACAACGAACTTAAGCTCTCGTAGACAGGGTGTATCGGCACCCGGCGAAACCAATAGTGCGCATTCGACTTATCCGGTTCTTGCCGATGCAGGATGCCATGCCAATACCGCGCCTCCGGCGTGTCGAAGTCTTGCACGATGCGATGCGCCTGGTCCCACTCTCCTGCAATCAATAGCATGCCACCCTGAAGAACTGAGGCCATGGTTTGATCCACAACGGATCCTTGAAACAGTGTTTCCCAAGAGGTATCCTGAATTTCCGCCACGAGTTGATGATCAACGTGGGCAGGTTGATGGATGAGCTCAAGTCCCGGAAGACGCTGAAGTACCCGCTCCCAAAGGGAACTCTCTTGCGTGGGGTGGTGAGGGGTATCGTCCATTGCCGTCGGTACATCCCTTAAGGACGTCACGGCGAAAAATACGAGAAGCCAAAATTAAAGAGGGTCGCATTCAAGCCTGTATTCCGGTCCCCCGTATTCGCATTGGAAATATGATGGTAGCGAATCCCAGCCGTTATCGCCCAATTGTCATTCACAAAATACGACACCCCAGGACCAGTTTGGAGGACAAAATTAAATTGGGTACTTTGTTCAGGAATTCGTGGAGCTAAATCAGTCCATAACATCCCTGCTCCGCCATCCCAAAAGGGCATCCAACGACCAAAGGACAAAAAATTATATTTCACCACGAGAGAGCCACCAAATGCCGAGGCGCTAAACGGTTGATAATAATGCGCAGCCAGGGGTTCAATGATTCCTTCGATATTCCCTTCGTACCAGCCGGATCCAATTTCATCGGTCAACACCAGCCCAAGCTGAGGTAAAAAATACACCGCGCTCCGGTTGGCGGAAGGCGCATTCCCGAACATATTGTTTCCCTGCCAAAACCCTGTCAAAAACCCGTATTCTAAGGTGCCTTTGGTCACCCGCTCTTTCACATCAGGTTGGGCACTCCAAACCGCTCCATCCAGGGCAAAGGTGAACAGCACCCCCAGTAAGAGTGTGAACAGGTGTTTCCTTTTTAATACCTTGATCATCAACATTTCCTTTTCTCGAAAAAGTTTTTTGCACAAGCACGTATGGTGAGTAGTGAAATCGGTCATGATTGAATTGCCGGATTCACTCCATTCGGTGGATCTCCATCGTGCCGATGTCTATGAATGTGCAGGAATGTCGCATAATTGAAATCAATAATTCAATGAAAATTTTAGTTTCTTTTTGTTACAATACATCACACACTGGAGATCATGATGACACAATCTTTTTCCACATCCTTTCATGCACCATCAAAAAAGGCTCGTCAAAGCCCCTCGAAGCGGCTGTCTTTAGCTGTGAAGGAGTTAGACAAGCTCATTAATCGAGCCAATCAACTCGCTCATTTATCCGAGCAACCTTTCTCAAATGATGCGCCAAATGATGAAAAGGGTCCGACAAACACGATCCTCTCAACTCCTTATCCCGTGCCCACCTTAGACAAACACGATCCTTCGCCTGAAAACGCCTAACAAGCCACTCTCAGAAATTCTTCATTAAAAACCAAAATTCCTCCCTGACCCAGGATTCCGCATCTGTTGAACAACTCAAGATTTGTTCAATAGCACCTGCATCTGTCAGATGGCACCTAACATCATGAAAACAGAAGGACTGCTCAAAAAGGCCCGCTGTCTCACCCGCCCAACCCGCGTGCGCTAAGACGCACCTTTCCTTAGGCAAGACCGCAGCCGCTTTGGTGCGCGGAGCGTACAGGGGGAAACGTGAGCACGACAAGAGGCCGACCTGCCTGCATGCTTGCGCGGTGAAGCGCTTCAGCGCGTAAACGCGAAGCCGCTCCGGCGAAGGCAGGGAACGCCGCTAGCGGATTTTTCCAACACTCCCATTCAGCATCACCAAATTGAGCAACGGTACCG
>JAZFZJ010000146.1:0-3630 GCA_036443915.1 Nitrospirales bacterium | reverse complement strand
CCCAGATCGACGCGTGCGTGGACCTGGTGATGAAGGAGTTCGGGAGGATCGATATCCTGGTCAACAACGCGGGGATCAACATTCCACAGCCGGCGCTCGAGGTGACCGAAGCGCAGTGGGACAAACTCCTCGACATCGACCTCAAGGGCGTCTTCTTCATGTCGCAGGCGGTAGCCAAGAAAGCGTTCGTGCCGCAGGGCCGGGGCGGGCCGAGCAATCCAGCAACTAATCAGATTATCGGTGAGGGAAAAAAAAGGATTATACAGGGTGCGAATAGAGTCTGTTCCTATACGATTGGCTAGTAAGGTTTCTACTTTTTCTGCTCCAAAGCCAACAACAACATGAATCACGTCAATTCCAAATCGGAGCAACTCTTGAATTTGCCATTCTAAAATGGATTGGCCGTTAATGGAAAGGTTGCATTTTGGTTGGTCAGCTGTTAGCGGTAATAACCGTTTTCCTTGACCGGCACTTAGAATCACAGCTTTCATAGGGTGAGTTCTCCTATCATCAGATTCCCGAATCATGGTGTTGTCATGAGGTTGTTGTGATGGTGAACAGATATCTGATCAGGGAAATCCTTAAGCCATCCGTTGTGGTTTTTGGACTCTTGGTGCTGCTGTTTACTGGATTTAGTTGGGTGGCATTTTTAGGCGAAGCGGTCAATTCGTTGCTGCCCGTGAGTATGATATTCACGTTGATTGCATTAAAGGTCGGAATTGCCCTTGAGCTGTTAATGCCCATCTCCTTGTATTTTGGGATCATTTTAGGTTTGGGCCGGTTGTATGCCGATTCGGAAATGAAAGCCCTGATGGCCTGTGGGATAAGCCCTTACCAGGTCCTCACTCTAGTTTTTGCCCTTTCCTGTTTTGTTGCAGTCCTCGTAGGAGGATTATCTTTGTATCTTCGTCCTTTAGCCTATGAGAAAAGTTATCAATTAAAAGCTGAGGGAGAGGCTAGTTTTCGAATTAGCAATTTGGATGCCGGGCATTTTTATGAACGGAATGGTGGATCCCTGGTCTTTTTTGCAGAGGAGATTGATCAAAAACGAAATCGATTGAATCGTGTGTTTGTCCAAAGTGAACATGAAAATAATTTACGGATCATTTCAGCCAAAGAAGCTGAAGAACTCGTTGATCCTCAAAGTGGTACTTCAATCCCGGTTCTCCTCGATGGAGTCGAATATCAATTCACAAGGGATGGGGACATTACGCACATTTCAGGTTTTTCACGGTTAGCAATTTATCCCCGGCCGATTCAAGCAAAATATAAACGAAAAGCTTCCTCTACCCAGAATTTAATGCATTCCGGTGACAGGAGGGATATTGCCGAACTTCAATGGAGGTTTTCAACTCCTTTCTCTACAGTCCTCTTGGCCTTGTTAGGCGTTCCTTTGAGCCGGGCTGCCCCACGTCAGGGGAAATATGCCAAAATTTTTACCGCCACGGTAGTGTTTGCCGGCTATTACTTTTTGGGATTGATGATTAAGACCTTAATTGATGAAGCGGCGATTCCTGCCCTTCCAGGTATTTGGTTGATCGTCATAGGATTTGGAGTCTTACTGGCGTTTCTACTGGTCCCCTCCAGGTTTACCAAAGGAATATCCTAGTCATCGTGTTAAGGATAGAGAGTTTTTTGACTTCGTCAAAGACCTAATTGGGGAAGTCTTCAGTATTATTCCAGCAAGAGTGGCTTTATCTCTTGGGAGGTCAATGAAAATTCTTCATCGATACCTGGCTGTCAGTTTATTAAGGGGGTATCTTCCGGTTCTTGCCTTTTTTTTGTCGGTATTTAGCTTATTAGTGTTTATTGAAGAACTCGATCAGGTGGGAAATGGCAGGTATACACTCATGGGTGCGGGAGAGGTCTTACTGTTAACCCTCCCCAGTCGTTTTGTGTTTTTAGCACCGTTTGTCGCTCTCTTAGGGACTATCATGGCTTTGGGGGGGCTGGCCAATGGCCGTGAACTCATCGCGATGCAAGCCAGTGGGGTCTCCCCATACCAAATCGCGGGAGCAGTCATAAAGGTCGTCATTGTCTTTATCCTTATGGTGGGGTGTTTAGAAGAGTTTGTGGCTCCTTCCTTAGACCAGCATGCACATTTAAAACGGTATGTGGCCTTGTCCAATACGAGGGCGTATAAGGGAGAAGAGGGACTGTGGTTCCGGGACGGGACGCGTTTTGTCCGAATTCAAAAAATCCTGTATGGAGAAATTCCGCAAGGAATTGATATTTTTGAGTTTGATAAGGAGGGGAATTTGAGGGTCTATCTCCATGCCCAAGAAGCCGAAGTAGAGAATCCTCATAGATGGACATTAAAAAATATTAAAAAGAACATGATTAACGGTTTAGACTTTTCAGAGGAATATGTGTCGCGCCTGGAATGGGAGTCACCACTCAATCAGGAAGAAATGAAGCTCCTGACGCTCCCCACTTCCTCTCTCGCCCCTTCTGATCTGTACAAATATATTAGAGTCTTGCAACGGAAAAAGCACAATTCTCTCAGGTATGAATTAGCGTTTTGGAAAAAGGTTTTTATGCCATTAACGACTGGGCTCATGATTGTAGTGGCTCTTCCGTTAATGTTTGGGCCACTGAGAAGAGCCGCAGTGGGAAAGAGGATTTTTTTCGGAGCCTTGGCAGGGTTTGGCTATTTCCTCATCAAGGAGATTTTAGAGCATATAGGTCTGTTGATCGGAGCCTCTCCGTTATTAACAACCGTCACCCCTTTTCTGGTGCTGGTAGCCGTCACTATCGTTTTTTGGAGAAAATATTTTCACTGAGTTAGAATTTTGGCAAATTCGATAGGGAGAAATAATGAATATGTATTGGTGTATATGTCATGAAGTGAATATTCGTTTATGGAATTTGACCTCTCGATCGCGGCTGCAACGAGTATTGAAGAAAATAGGAGTGACTAATTTTTTAGAAAATATTCAAGATCTTCCACCAGAGAGTTCTCTCTTCATTGTCAGAGGTGACTATTTGTTTGATGACCGAATATTACTTTGGCTGTCTAAAGAAAAGAATAGTGGATTAGAAATTAGAAGTGGTTCGCGGCAAATTCTCGTTGCAGCCCATGTGGATTCTTCTCACGCCTCACCAACATGGCAAAGCATACAGAATGGGGAATGTTCTGGAATTCCCAATCTTCAAACCAAAAATTTAGAGAATCTTTCACTTTCTTTTTCGAATGAATTACGAAAATCTGACCATCCATTTGTTCTGCCTATTCGTGAGGATAATAAGGAGGTTCTGGAGGGACAACTATTTACGGGATCGTATAAAGGGGTCACTGATCTGGTGACAAAATTTCTTTGGCCAATTCCCGCGAAATGGGCGACTCGACTGTGTGCGTTACGAGGAATTAGCCCTAATCAAGTGACAACAGCAAGTTTGGTTTTAGTCGTTATTGTGGGAATTCTGTTTGCCTATGGGTATTTCCTCGAAGGTTTGGTCTTAGGTTGGGTTATGACCTTTCTCGACACAGTCGATGGAAAATTGGCCAGGGTTACTGTGACCTCCACCAAATGGGGTAATCTTTTTGATCATGGCATTGATTTAATCCATCCTCCCCTTTGGTATCTTGCTTGGGGAATTGGTCTTTCCTCCTTTATACCTGTACTTTCT
>JAZFZJ010000145.1:0-17774 GCA_036443915.1 Nitrospirales bacterium | reverse complement strand
AACTTGTTCCCCTTGGATTTGGCCCTGCGCTTTGAATTTGGCCTCTTTGATCGCTTTCGTAATGGCTTTGGCCTTGTCGGTGGGGAGCCCACTTTGAATCGTGATGGTTTGGCGTACCGTTCCCCCTAGGGCCTCTTCGACTTTGCCGTAGGTGAGGCCTTTTAACGAGACATTGCGTTTGACGCATTTGGTTTTGAGAATGTCTAACACCGCGTTCAATTTATAATCGTCATCCGACACCACTACTAAGAGCTTCTCTTTTTCTTTTAACGTTAATTCGGTTTTTGATTTCTTGAAATCGAATCGTTGCCCGATTTCTTTCAGGGTTTGATCAACAACATTTTTCATTTCTTGCATGTCGATTGTAGAAACGACGTCAAATGAAAAGGTATCGGCCATGGCATTCCTCTCTTCTGTTTAATGCAAGAGTGTTAACAGCAGGGTCCTGCCGGAAGGTTGATGCCTTCCCCTTCGAACACTTCGGTACTATGCAGAGGGTGTTTCTGAACCAAATAGCCATACCATTTTCTGGCACTATCCACAAGGACGATGATAGCTAGCGTGGCGACGAGGCCCACGAGTACGGCATTGATCGCCATCGTCATGGTTTGGGAGCTTTCGCCAGAAAGGGCACGATTGACAAATAAGATAAACAATTCATAGCAGCCTGCCAATGTGATGATGCCGACAAACACCATAGGGATCATGGTAACCCAAAGGTATGAAGTTTTGTTCATTTTGATGAGCACCGTGGTCGCAATGCAGAGGGCCAACATTCCAAGTAATTGGTTTGCCGCACCAAACATGGGCCATATCGTTGCAATGGTTCCTGTGCCAATGAGGTAGCTCCAGGCTCCCACAACAAAAAAACTGGTTCCCAGCACACCCGGCCACCAATTGATCTGTTTGAGTGGAGCATAGGCCCGGCCTCCTAGTTCCTGAACCAAATAGCGTGCCACACGGGTTCCGGCATCGATGGTGGTTAAAATAAAGAGTGCTTCAAATAGGAGGGCAAATTGATACCAGTAGGCCATCAAGCCGGACATTCCTGGCAATCCCGAAAAGATTGAGGCCATGCCCACGGCCAAGGATACGGCGCCGCCTGGTCGACCAGAGACATCTACTTCCACCATGCTGGATAGTTCATCAATATGAGCCGTGGGAAACCCCATGGCCTGCAAATTTTCTGCCGACAAGTGGGTGTTAATAGCCAGATAGTCGCCGGGAATGAGTATACACGCGGCGATGAGGGCAATGACGCCAACGAAACTTTCCAGCAGCATTGCTCCATACCCTACGATGGCTTGAGACTCTTGGCTAATGAGTTTGGGTGTGGTGCCAGATGACACGAGAGAGTGAAAACCGGAAATGGCGCCGCAGGCAATAGTAATAAAGAGAAAGGGAAAGAGCGTGCCAGGAATGATAGGACCGTTTCCCTCAATAAACATGGTCGTTCTGGGCATTTCGATGGTTGGGGCCAGAAGGATCACGCCAATACCTAAGAGGGCAACCACGCCAAGTTTCATAAAGGTGGATAGATAATCGCGGGGGATTAATAAGATCCAGACAGGCAGGACCGAGGCCATTAATCCATAGGTAGCCAGGCTCCAGGTTAAGGTGGTGCGGTCCCACAAAAACCACTCGGCCCATTCCGACTGCGCGACGGTTCGGCCAAAGATAATCGCGATGACCAACAAGACTAATCCGATAAGTGTCATTTCTCCCACCTGACCGGGCCGAAACTTTTGCAGGTAGAGCCCCATGAAAAAGGCGATAGGGATCGTCATCACAATGGTGAAGGTTCCCCATGGGTTTTGATGGAGGGCATTTACGACTGCGAGACCCAGCCCAGCGAGTGCAACGATCACGATAAACAGCACAGCCACGGCCGTGGCAAGGCCTGTGATGGGACCCAATTCGGCATGAGCAATTTCCGGCAGCGAACGGCCATTTCGTCGCATCGAGGCTACCAGGATAATGAAATCTTGAACCGCTCCCGCCAATACCGCTCCAATGACAATCCATAAGAATCCTGGGAGAAATCCGAATTGCGCGGCGAGGACTGGGCCCAATAAGGGGCCGGCTCCGGCGATAGCGGCAAAATGATGGCCAAAGAGAATGTATTTGTTTGCGGGATAGAAATTGGTGCCGTCTTCCAGTCGATTAGCGGGTGTGCGGCGCCGGTCATCCAGGTTCATCACGCGTTGGGCTAAAAATCGTCCATAAAATCGATACGCTAAGACGTAAAAACAGGCTGCAGCCACCACGAGCCAGAGTCCGTTCACTTTTTCATGGGGATTGAGGAGGCCAACGACATGCGCGAAGGCGATGGCACAGAACACCGCCATTCCTACCCAGCCGATCTTTGTCCAGAGCGACATACGGGCCATCCTAACAATGGGGAGAAAAGCTGTAAACCAATGTTCAGTGTGGGTTGATAGGAATGGAATTGACTATCTTAGTCGAACGTAAACGGCGGTTTGCCCGCTTTTTCCCTGAGGGCATTAATCGCTTTGAGAATTTTGGGATGCTGAATCAGTTTATTTTCCAGTCGATGTTTTCCAGGAAAGTCAATGAATAGTATCCCCAGGATTATCGTCAACAATCCTTGCCCAGGCAAGACCAACATGGCTATACCGGCCAAAAGAAAAATAATTCCTAGGACATTTTTGGCTAGAAGTCCAACCATACGAATCACCGGATGGTGATTAGCAAACCAGGGTTTATGATGGTGTTTTTGGAAATAATCTGCAGGAAGACGGATTAAAATGGCCGGGATAGCAACGAGGGTGCCAATAAATGCCACCCCTGAGAAAATTGTCACTCCAATCAACGCTTCGCGGGGTAGCCAATCCCACATTGACTCTGTGAATTGGATAATTTGATTTATCATAAATGGGACGGGGAAAAGGGAATAGGAAAGGACGGGTTTAGGGGAAGACTAGCTGTCGTCTTGTACTCCTGAATTTCCTCACATTATAATCGCTTGTCTTGAGGGGATAATTCAATTGGGTGTGTTTCAGCCTACTTCAAACAAGCAGAAATCATGAAAAAATATTGGTTGTTTAAATCTGAGCCCACGACCTTTTCTATTGATGATTTGGCCCGGTCTCCTGGTCAAATGACGTGTTGGGAGGGTGTCCGAAACTACCAAGCCAGAAATTTTCTTCGATCCATGTATGATGGGGATTTAGGGTTTTTTTATCATAGTAATACAGAGCCTCCGGCCATTGTTGGGATAGTGAAAGTGGTGAAGGCCGCCTATCCCGACCCTTACGCTTTCGATGAAAAAAGTCGATACTTTGATTCACGGGGGACTCCTGAAGCGCCTCGTTGGTTTCTGGTGGATGTCCAGTTGGTCAGGAAATTCCAAGATGTTCTGTCCCTAGAATATTTGCGAACCATGAAGAAACTGGAGAAGATGGAACTTCTTCGAAAAGGGTCACGCCTTTCGGTTCAACCGGTTCGTCCTGAAGAATGGAAGCACGTTCTCGCCTTGGAGTCTTCAAGGAGAACTTCAAAGCGGATGAAGCCCTAACCCGTTTCTTGACGGGGTTTCCGACCGAATTCATTTTCTGGTGGCATCTGGTTCTTGAGGAAAGACTTGCATGAACGGATGAACCGTCACTTCCTGGAAGATGCCATGAATCGTATAGGGATCTTCATTCGCAAACGTCTGGGCCTCTTCCAGAGACTCTGCTTCCACCACGATTAAACTGCCCGTCTTATCAGTCAGAGGACCAGCGAGAATAATTTTACCTTGTTTAGCCCATTCCTTAAGTCGTCGAAGATGGATGGGTCGATAGACAGAACGTTTTTGTGTTCCCTCGGGTCCATCTTTCCCCAAAATGACAAACTTCATCGGTCCTTCCCGATGTATGATTTGAGAACATTATGGTATACCATTGGTTTATCACCAAGAGAAAAAGGAAAAATGTTTAGAGAGCTGAGAAAGAAAGCTTGGCTGGCCGTGGATTAGGTATCTGGTTCGACTATGGGTTGCCGGTTGGCGTATCCGCTATCAATTTCATGCCACCAACGAACCTGCTCTTCCCCCGATTTCCAGCACAGTAATACGATTTTTTCATTAAGTATAAATGGAAAGTCACACAACCCGATTTCGATATCTTTTATCACAACTCCCAGCTCTTGAATGGCGTGTAAGCTTCCATTAATTTCCTGTAATCCTTTGATGTATTGGACGCCTACAACCGTGCCTCCCCCAAACGAGGCTTGGGCACTGGCTTTTTTGACTTCCTCGCGAGTGTCAATGAGTATTTGGCGTCCCTCTTTGATGTTGGTCCAAAATTGTTCCAATTCATGAATCAAGCCATTGGCCTCGGAAAGGGTAAAAATCCGTTCGCTGGGAAAGGGAAATCCTGATTCGGACAATTTGAGGGGATCCTTTCTGGTTTCTCAATAACCTAGAGATGGTTTACCATAATACCAAGAAGGGTGCCAACCGTATTTTAGTCTAAAAAATTTCTTTCACAATCCCGAAGAACTTAAGTTTTTTGTCCAACCTTCCGAAAAGAGACTATTGACAAGTTATTCATTTGTGAGATACATAGTTACCAAAGACCTGCCCACTACTGTAAAACCTATATCCGCTTAATTTACTTTCCGGACCTCCAGGCTTTTAACTCAAACCGTAGATAGGACATCACGGCCTCCTTTAACAAGTGTGACTCCTCAAGTTTTCTAGGCATTCTTCCTTACATAACAACATCGGTTTGAAATTAATTGATTGATTGATGAGATTTTGAGTTGTGCTTCTTTATGGGATCGCCAAAAGGGTGTACCTTGGATACCCATTGAGAAAGGGCATGTGTTTCTATTCCAACCGTTCTGAACAATCTAACCCACGCGGAAAACCTTCCAGCCAACGAATGGAGTAATCTTATGCATCTTGCCGAACTGAAGCAGAAGTCTATTGGAGAATTGAATGATATCGCCCGTGGCCTTAAAATCGACGGCGCGCCAAATTTGCGAAAGCAAGAACTCATTTTCTCCATTCTTCAAGGGCAGAGCGAAAAAAATGGAGTTATTTTTGGGGAAGGGGTGCTTGAGACGCTTTCCGATGGGTTTGGTTTTCTTCGGGCGCCGGACTCGAATTATTTGCCAGGTCCGGACGACATTTATATTTCCCCATCCCAAATTAGACGATTTAACTTAAGAACAGGCGATATTGTCTCGGGGCAGATTCGTCCACCTAAGGACGGGGAGCGGTATTTTGCGCTCTTAAAAGTGGAAAAGATTAATTATGATGAACCCGAAGTTCAGCGGGATAAAATTCTTTTTGATAACCTCACCCCGCTTTATCCTGAAGAACGGATTAATCTGGAATTTGATACGGAAGAGTACTGCACGCGGGTGATGGAACTCACTACCCCGATTGGAAAAGGTCAACGGGGGTTGATCGTCGCAGCTCCCCGCACCGGAAAAACCATGCTTTTGCAGGCGGTCGCCCGGTCAATTATAGCGAATCATCCTGAAATTGTGCTTATTGTTCTTCTCATCGATGAACGCCCGGAAGAAGTCACCGATTGGCAGCGGCAGGTTAAAGCTGCTGAAGTGATTAGTTCGACGTTTGATGAACCCCCCCAACGCCATGCTCAAATTGCGGAAATTGTCATGGAAAAGGCCAAGCGGCTGGTTGAGCACAAGCGGGATGTGGTGATTTTGTTAGATAGCATCACCCGATTGGCCCGAGCCTATAATACGATATCTCCCCCGAGTGGGAAGGTCCTGTCTGGAGGGTTAGATTCCAATGCCCTTCAACGGCCTAAACGGTTTTTTGGGGCGGCTCGCAACATCGAATTTGGTGGAAGTTTGACGATTCTGGCTACGGCCCTGGTTGATACGGGAAGCCGTATGGACGATGTCATTTTTGAAGAATTTAAAGGGACGGGTAATATGGAAGTCCATTTGGATCGTCGAATGGCCGACAAACGGCTCTTCCCGGCCATTGATATCAGTCAATCTGGCACCAGGAAGGAAGAATTGTTGGTTGATCGGGATCGTTTAAACAAAATGTGGATTCTTCGAAAGGTGTTGAGCCCCCTTGGCTCCATGGAAGCAATGGAATTTCTTATGGACAAAATGGGTGGGACCAAGGATAATAATGAGTTCTTGCAATCCATGAATCGATAATTCACAATAGAAAAGGTCAAAGGTTGATTCGTAGGAAGACGGAGAGTGAAGAAGGAGCCATTATGAAAAAAGGGATCCACCCAACATATGAGTTTGCCAACGTGAGTTGTGCCTGCGGCATGAGCTATCAAACCCGAACAACTGTGGGAGATTTGAAAGTGGATATTTGCTCCCGTTGCCATCCATTTTTTACGGGTACCCAAAAAATCGTAGATGCCGAAGGACGAGTGGAACGGTTTAATAAAAAGTATTCAAAGATCGCTAAGGGTAAAGCCACAGCCAAAGCGTAATCGGGTTTCTTCCTCTCCATTCTCCTACCTGTTGATCTTCCAGGAGAAACGCCCAAACAGGGTGTTGAAAAAGATCGGCTTACCGTTTTTCCAAGTCCATTGTCCTTTGTTTGATTATTCTCGGTGCGCCAGCCCTTCTCGTGTGGGTGAGTGGGTGGAGTGAGCGATGTTGAGTTCGTCACCTTCAATAGCAAATATAAGGAAGGAAGTAGTCCTCGGAAGAGGGAGGTATTTCGAGTTCTTCAACCGTTGGGGTCTGTATGGCTAATGTCACCCAAGCAGAATTGCGAGAAGGAGGCCTACTGAGTAAGTGGGAAGTCGTTTCCAATAAATATGACTCGCTCAATGATCAATTAACGGATCCCGCCGTTCTTTCTCAACCTTCGCTTCTTGTGGCATTAAATAAAGAACGAGCCGAGCTGGAACCCATTGCTCAGTTGTTTGGGGAGTATCATCGGGTCATGGAGGAAACCGCTCAAAGCCAGCTTATGGTAGAGGATGGAGACTTAGACCCTGAGATGCGGCGGTTAGCTGTGGAGGAATTGGAGAGTCTGGAAAGGAAGCGAGAAGCGATGGAGGCTCAAGCCGTTGAACTCCTTTTCCCCGAAGATGAAGGGGATAACAAAAATTCTTTCATAGAAATTCGTGCAGGGACTGGTGGAAGTGAAGCGGCCTTATTTGCCGGGGATCTCCTTCGCATGTATACCAAATTTGCGGAAGCCAAAGGATTGCGTTCCGAACTGATCGAATTCCATGAGACTGGTATCGGAGGTATGAAGGAGGCTGTATTGTTAGTGGAAGGGAAAGGGGCTTTCGGTTTTTTTAAGTACGAAAGTGGTGTGCACCGAGTACAGCGAGTCCCGACAACGGAGGCCAATGGACGGATTCACACTTCAACCGCAACGGTGGCAGTAATGCCCGAGGTAGAAGAAGTCGATATACAAATCGATCCCAAAGACCTGCGGATTGATACCTATTGTTCTTCTGGAGCGGGTGGGCAGAGTGTCAATACGACGTACTCGGCTGTTCGAATCACCCACATTCCGACCGGGGTCGTTGTCACCTGTCAGGACGAGCGGTCCCAGCTGAAAAACCGGACAAAAGCCATGCGAACACTTAGGACTCGAATTGGCGATGCCGAGCGCGAAAAACAAGAAGCCTCAATTGCCCAACAACGACGTTCCCAAGTTGGAACCGGTGAACGGAGTGAGAAAATTCGTACCTACAACTTTCCACAGAACAGAGTGACAGATCATCGTATCGGATTGACGCTACACAAGCTGGATAAGGTGCTGGAAGGCGAACTTGACGATTTGATTGCAGGATTGAAGGCACAATAACCTTCTCAATCTTCCCCGCCTGGATAAATCTTTCTGTGTGCGTTACAGGTGTCTAGATTTGAAGTTTTCGATGTCCCCCGTCACTTCTTATTCCCAATTGTACCGTGAGGCAGTGGACCGGCTGAACAAAGCCGGCATTTCCAATGCTCAAAATGAGGCCCTGTGGATCCTGGAGCAGGCCACAGGAGTGAATCGATTACAACTTCATACCCATCCTGATGCCTCCGTTGATCCTGAAAGATGCCAGCGGGCCGTGTCACTTATCGAGCGGCGGGCCCTACGGGAACCTCTCCAATATGTGTTGGGAACTCAAGAGTTCTTTGGCTTGGACATGGTCGTTGGACCAGGGGTGCTCATCCCTAGACCGGAGTCGGAGTTACTTGTTCACGAAACTATCGCTCTTCTAAGAGATGAAACACGGCCCATGATTCTTGATGTGGGGACAGGGTCCGGATGCTTGGCTATCAGTGTCGCTGTAGCCCTTCCCAACGCTATTCTGATTTCCATAGATCGATCCCTAAAAGCCCTATTAACTGCTCGTCTAAATGCCCTGCGCCATGGGATCCATTCGCGAATTCTGTGGCTGGCTGGAGATCTGCTAGCCCCCTTGTTATCCCGTGGGTTAGCAGGTAAAGTGACGGCCATTATTGCAAACCTGCCCTATATCTCTCATGCTGAATGGGAGAACCTCTCCCCAGATGTCAAAGATTTTGAGCCTCGACTGGCGTTGGATGGGGGCGAGGATGGGTTAGAAGTGTACAGGCGGTTGTTAAACCAGGCCCCAGGAATTTTAACTCCACAAGGGTTTGTCCTCATGGAAATAGGAATGGGCCAGGCCGAGCTCCTATGCCAGGATGCCTCTGTAGAACACTTTTTTCAGGTTCTGAAAGTACAATCAGATTCTCAAGGTATTCCGAGGATGGTGAGCCTCCAACGGGTTGAGGCATAATCAGGGATAGAGCCAATGGATCAGATTCGAATCATAGGAGGACATCCGCTAAACGGTGTCGTGGAAGTTGGCGGAGCCAAGAATGCCGCCCTGCCCATTTTGGCAGCCACCCTACTAGGAGGTGGCGATTGTATTATCGACCATGTTCCACAAGTTCAAGATGTGGTCACCATGGGCAAGCTATTGGCCCTGCTGGGGGTTAAAGTCCAGACCGATGGTGCACGGATTATCCTAAACGCCACCAATGTCGAATCGGTTGAAGCGCCGTATGATTTGGTCAGAACTATGCGAGCCTCCATTTTGGTCTTGGGGCCCTTACTCACGCGACTGGGAGAGGCCAAAGTGTCCCTTCCTGGCGGTTGTGCAATCGGAACGAGGCCTGTGAACCTTCATCTAAAGGGGTTGGCGATGATGGGCGCGGAGATTCAAGTGGAGCATGGATATATTCATGCCAAAGCTCCACGCCTCAAGGGAGCCAGAATTGACCTGGATTTTCCTACTGTGACCGGTACCGAAAATCTCATTATGGCTGCCTGTTTGGCTGAGGGCACCACGAGTTTGCATCATGTCGCACGTGAACCAGAGATTACTGATTTATGTGCCTTCTTAACCAAACGGGGAGCCAAAATCCTTGGGGCAGGGACTGATACGATTACCATTGAGGGCGTTCATGAGCTGCATGGAGCCAGACACTGGGTCATTCCTGATCGGGTTGAAGCTGGGACATTTATGATGGCTGGAGCGATCACAGGGGGAGATGTGACCGTGAAAGGGTGCGTCACTGACCATTTAGGGAATGTGCTGACCAAAATTCAAGAGATGGGGGTTGACCTGACAGAAACCGTGGATGGGGTTCGGATTCGTCGAACAGTCCCATTGAAAGCCGTGGATGTCAAAACCTTACCCTACCCAGGGTTTCCCACAGATCTCCAGGCCCAAATGATGGCATTGATGTCCGTGGCTCAGGGGACGAGTGTTCTTGTCGAAACAATTTTTGAGGGACGTTTTCTTCATGTTCCCGAACTTTATCGTATGGGAGCATCCATTGAAATTGATGGCCCACATGCTGTAGTCAAAGGCATCTCTTCGTTAACCGGTGCCCCCGTAATGGCTTCTGATTTACGAGCGAGCGCGGGGCTTGTCCTTGCTGGCTTAGCGGCCCAGGGTGAAACGACGGTGTCGCGGGTGTATCATTTAGACAGAGGGTATGAGCGGTTGGAAGAGAAAATCCAGTCGTTGGGGGGCAAGGTGGAACGGGTTCGGGAAATCGTATGAGTGCAGGAATAACCATTGCTCTTTCAAAGGGCAAACTCCTTACTCCAACCCTTGCGTTGTTCCGACAAGCCGGCTACACGGCGTACCATGTGAAAGAAAATGATCGTCGGTTAATTTGGGAATATCCTGAGCATGGGCACCGGGTCTTAATTGTGCGGCCAAGTGATGTGCCTGCCTATGTCGAGTATGGGGCAGCTGATTTAGGGGTTGTGGGAAAGGATGTCTTGTTGGAACAATCCCCCGATGTGTATGAGCCGGTCGATCTTGGGCTAGGAAGGTGTAAATTAGTTGTTGCGAAACCCAATGGTCGAACACCGAGCCAGCGGCTGTCATCAAAGCTTCGGGTGGCGACGAAATATCCCAATATTACAGAACGGTTTTTCAACCTACAGGGGTTGCCCGTTGAACTGATCAAATTGTACGGATCCATTGAGTTGGCTCCTTTAGTGGGGTTAGCCGATCGGATTGTGGATCTGGTGGAAACCGGGAAAACCCTGAAAGCGAATAATCTTGTTGAGGATGAGGTGATTGCGTGGTCTTCGGCCCGCTTGATTGTGAACCGCGCTAGCATGAAATTAAAACATACTGAGATAGCTGCGTTAATGGCTCGAATTAAGAAACAGCTGCCTAAAAGTCGGGCAAAAGGTATTGGGACATGAAAATTGTTTCCAGTAAGGATCGCGGGTTTACCCAAGCGGTGGAAGCGGTCTGTCATCGTGCGGCCCAACAGAATGCCAAAGTGGAGCAATCGGTGCGGACCATCTTGGATGCCGTTCGTTGCGAAGGCGACAAAGCCGTCCAACGGTTTACGTGGAAGTTTGATCGTATTCGAATGCGTCCCGACCAATTACGAGTGAGCCTGAAAGACATTCAAGGGGCCTATAAGGTGCTACCGGCGTCTGACTTGAAGGCCATCAAATATGCAGCCACCAGAATTCGGGCTTTCCATCGCCGGAAACGGCGCACGACTTGGATGTATCGAAAGCACGGAGTACAACTTGGGCAACTGATTACCCCTTTAGATAACGTGGGTGTGTATGTTCCTGGGGGGAAGGCAATCTACCCGTCATCGGTACTTATGAATGCCATTCCAGCAAACGTCGCGGGAGTTAACCGTGTAGTAATGTGTACCCCGACTCCTTCTGGGTCTATTCATCCGGCCATTCTGGTAGCTGCTGATTTGGCAGGGATCGATGAGATCTACCGTGTTGGGGGAGTCCAGGCGATTGGGGCTCTCGCCTTTGGTACGGCAACCATTCGTCCAGTTGATAAAATTGTGGGTCCTGGGAATCTTTACGTCGCCACGGCCAAGCGGCTTGTGTATGGCCACGTCGATATTGATATGATTGCTGGTCCCAGCGAGTTATTAGTGCTGGCCAATTCGTCTAGTAATCCAAGTCATGTGGCAGCTGATCTCCTCTGTGAGGCCGAACATGATGAGGAAGCTCGCGTGTATCTCGTCACCACGTCTCTTGCCTTTGCCAAACGAGTGGTTAAGGAGGTTTATCGCCAACTTTCTCGGTTGGGGCGCCAGCCGATTGCGTCACAGTCTGTGGAAACCCATGCTGTGGCCTTTGTTGTTCGAAAATTGGACGAAGCGTTTGCGTTGGTGAATCGAATTGCGCCAGAGCATCTATCCTTGAATCTAGAAAGAGCGGTACACTATTTGCCTCGCATTCGTCATGCTGGTGCCATTTTTTTGGGGCGGTATACGCCTCCTGCGGTTGCCGACTATGTTGCCGGGCCGAATCATGTGTTGCCAACTGGGGGGAGCGCCAGGTTTTTTTCCTGTTTAGGGGTAGATGAGTACATGAAAGCCAGCAATGTGGTGGCCTATTCTAAAGCTGCGTTGCGCAAAGCTAAAGGGCCTGTTGTCCGTCTTGCCACTCTGGAAGGCTTAGATGCACATGGGCAATCGATGGAAAGTCGATGGACATGAGTCAAACACCCGTTCCCAGATCTGCTACCAAAGAACGTATCACTGGCGAAACGGCCATTCGTGTGCAATGGGTGCTCGATGGCCAGGGTCAGAATACCATTCAGACCTCGATACCCTTCCTCGATCATATGTTGAATTTGTTGGGAAAACATGGGTTTTTTGATTTGACCGTGGAAGCCAAGGGAGATATTGAAATTGATGACCACCACACGATTGAGGATATTGGCCTTGTCATGGGGCAGGTCTTAAACCATGCCCTCGGGACGAAAGAGGGGATTGCACGTTTTGGGTGGGCGGCTGTTCCGTTGGATGAAACCTTAGCTCAGGTCACCGTCGATTTGAGCGGTCGGCCGTATCTGGTCTACAACGTGAATCTTCCCACTCGCTATATTAAAACCTTTGACTTAGGGCTCTTCGAAGATTTTTTTCAAGCATTAGTGAATCAAGGCGGGCTGAATCTTCATGTGAATGTGCCCTATGGAAGAAATCCACACCATATTATGGAAGCGATTTTTAAAGCGTTTGCCAAGGCATTGGATCAGGCAGTCAAGCGGGAAGATCGGATCACCGGAGTGTTATCTACTAAAGGTTCCCTGTAAAGGAGTAAGGCCATCAGCAATGCCAGGAAGAATGGGCTGTGGACATGATTGCGATAATTGACTATGGAATGGGGAACCTTCGGAGTGTGCAGAAGGGATTTGAGGTGGTGGGTCATCGAGCAGTGGTGACTCGTGAACCTGGGGTGATTGATCAGGCGAGTCATATTGTATTGCCGGGTGTGGGAGCGTTTGGCGATTGTATGGACAACCTGACTCGCTATAATTTGACCGAGCCGATCTACCGCTCCATTACTGCGGGCAAACCATTTTTAGGTATTTGTGTCGGTTTTCAACTTCTTTTTTCTGAGAGTGAAGAATTTGGATCACATAAGGGATTAGGTCTGTTGCCCGGAAAGGTCAAAGCCATCCCTTGTTCCACGAATGTCTCATCGTCGTATAAAATTCCTCATATGGGGTGGAATACGATTCAGATTCACAAAGAGGCGCCTCCCTTACAAGGCATTGAGCCTGATTCTTATGTCTATTTCGTGCATTCGTATTATGTCGAACCTGAAGATCCTTTTCTTACGAGCACGCAAACGGAATATGGGGTTGTATTTGCGAGCAGTGTCTGGAAAGACAATATTTTCGCCACACAATTTCATCCCGAAAAAAGTCAGACTGTGGGCTTGCAGGTTTTGAAGAATTTTGGCGAGTGGCAATGAACGATGACCCTGTCAAACACAGCATGTCGTTTCCAAGGCCCGAGGCCAGATTTTTGGCGACATGGCTTATTGGGTGGTGCCTTCTCTGTTTCGGATGTGTTCCCCCGAAAGTTCACGTGCAGGCTGCTCCGCAATTTGACCCTTCGGCTATTTCCAGTGTTGCCGTTCTGCCTTTTCAGGCCCTGCAAACCCCCCAGTGGGGAAATGAGCCAACAACGGGAGTCCTGAGAGATCCTGAGGAAATCCGTACACAATTTCGCTTGCCGGGCACCGATCACATGCGGGTGTCAGAATCTCGGAGGGATCGTTACACCGTTTCTCCAACCGCAGCCAATCGTATAACCTCTAGGGTAGTGGCTGTCCTGGGCCGTCGACCTTCTCTACGTGTCATTGGACCGTCGGACTCATTTTTGCCTACTTTGGGTCAAGGTGGAGAAGACCTCCAGACATCATTCAAGCGTCTGGCTCAAGAGGTTGGAACTCGCTTACAGGTGGATGGGGTGATGATGGGATTGGTTCGGACCTATCGGGAACGTGAAGGTACGAAGATGGGCGCCACGCCTGCAGCCGTGGGGTTTGAAATATTTTTAGTCAGACCTTTGGATGGAGCGGTGCTGTGGAAAGGAGATTTTTTTGAGGAGCAAAAACCACTGACTCAGGATATCGTGGGATTTTTTGAAAAGGGTGGAGGGTTTGTGACGGTTGAGGAACTTGCTGAATTGGGTGTACAAAAAGTCATGGCCAAGTTTCCAGTGGGCCTGGTTGCCGGAACGTCTTCTCCACCGTCCGTATCTTCGAGTGAGAACCCTTAGATTATGTTATTAATTCCTGCGATAGATTTAAAGGATGGAAAGTGTGTCAGGTTGCGGCAAGGCGAGATGGATCAAGTGACCCGGTATTCTGATGATCCGGTGGGGATGGCCGAACATTGGCAAAATCTCGGGGCTCGGTACCTTCATATTGTGGATTTAGATGGCGCCATGGAAGGGCAGCCTAGGCATTTGTCGCAAATCGAAGCAATCGTTTCTAAGCTGTCCATCCCCATTCAAGTCGGTGGAGGGATTCGAAGCACCTCAACTATTCATGCCTATCGATCTTGCGGAGTTGACCGAGTTGTCGTGGGGACAGCCGCCTTACACGATTTGCAATTTTTGGCGACCGCCGCAGGGATGTTTCCTCAAAAAATTTTGGTCGGGATTGATGTCAAGCAAGGGTTGGTGGCGGTCCATGGATGGACAACCGTCTCGACTCTGACTCCTCAGCAGGTCTTTGAATCAGTGAAAGACTTCCCGTTGGGTGGTATTGTCTTTACGGATATTTCTCGTGATGGCATGTTGGGGGGACCCAATTTAGCGGCCTTACGTGAGGTGGCAGATGTTTCCCCGTTTCCGGTCATTGCGTCCGGTGGTGTGACCGCTCTGCAAGATGTTCGGGCGATTCAAGAACTTGGCCATAATGTGTCAGGGGTTATCATCGGAAAAGCCTTGTATGAAGGGACGTTAGATTTGAAAGCGGCGTTAGAGCTTGTCGAATCGGCAGGAGAGGCACGGTCGTCATGCTAACGAAACGAATCATTCCGTGTCTGGATGTCAAAGATGGACGGGTCGTGAAGGGCGTCTCCTTTGTTAATCTTCGCGATGCAGGAGATCCCGTCCATGTGGCGAAGGTCTATGATCGGGAAGGAGCCGATGAACTCTGTTTTTTGGATATTACGGCCTCTCACGAAAATCGGGATACGATTCTGGATGTCGTGGTCAGGACTGCCGAACAAGTGTTTATGCCTCTAACGGTTGGGGGAGGCATCAGGACGATAGAGGATATTCGCCGTCTGCTGGAAGCCGGGGCTGACAAGGTCAGCATCAATACGGCGGCTGTCCAACAACCTGAATTCGTCAAGGCTGCGGCCAATCGTTTTGGCTCACAATGTATCGTTGTGGCAATTGACGCCAAACGTGCTGTGGCTTGTGAGGGAGATGCCCACGGCTGGGAAGTGTTTACCCATGGTGGAAGGCATTCCACAGGGTTGGATGCTGTTCGGTGGGCTCAACGGATGATGGACTTTGGAGCTGGGGAAATTCTTCTGACCAGCATGGACCAAGATGGTACCAACGATGGATATGACTTAGCCCTGACTGCGGCTATTTCCGAAGCGGTTGGCATTCCGGTCATTGCATCCGGAGGAGCTGGCACTCTCCAGCATTTGTATGAGGCCTTTCATCTTGGGAAAGCGGATGCGGTCTTGGCTGCCTCCATCTTTCATTTTCAAACGTATTCTATTGGGCAGGCTAAGTCGTTTTTGGCACAACAGGGTATCCTGGTACGCCAGGGAACAGCCCCGGTTTCCATGGCCTAATCACCGATGGGGAACGAAACTTCATTGACGGCGGTGCAGTTTGACGAACAGGGGCTTCTGCCTTGTGTCGTTCAGGATTGGTTAGACGGGACGGTCCTGATGGTTGGATTTATGAACCAGGACGCCTGGGAAGTGACGCAACGCTCTCAACGGGTTCATTTTTGGAGCCGATCACGGAAACGATTATGGAAGAAGGGCGAAACCTCTGGTCATGAATTACTCCTGAAGGAAATATTTCTCGACTGTGATCGAGATACCGTGTTAGTGAAGGCCCAACCTATTGGGCCGACTTGCCATACTGGCAACCGTTCGTGCTTTTTTACCCCGATACCTTCTACGCCAGGGCAGGAAATTTTGATCCCTGCTGGAACTGCCTGGGGCGGGATTATCCAACGGTTGTATGAAATGGTGGAACACCGGAAAAATAACCCCAAGCCTGACTCATATGTGTCCACGTTGATGGAAGAGGGGGTGGATCGCATCTTAAAAAAGGTAGTGGAGGAAGCTGGGGAGGTGCTGCTGGCAGGGAAAAATGCGGATCGTGATGAAATTATTTATGAAATGGCCGATTTGTGGTTTCATTCGTTACTCCTGCTTGGATATTTTTCCATCCCCCCCGATGCTATTTATCAAGAACTTGGGAAGCGTTTTGGAAAATCAGGCATTCGCAAATCTGAAGAAGGGGCAACGCATGGCTGAGTGTCTTTTTTGTCAGATTGTGGATGGATCCATTCCTGCCAGGAAGTTGTATGAAGATGATCAGGCCATGGCCATTGAGGATGTGAATCCTCAAGCCAGTGTCCACATGTTAGTGATTCCCAAACGTCATATGGTCTCTCTTGACGAGACTCAAGACACGGATGGAGCATTATTGGGCCGGTTGTTAGTCGTGTGTGCCAAGATGGCCCGAGAGCGTGGAATTGCTGAAAGTGGATACCGGGTGGTGGCTAATACTGGACGGGAAGCTGGGCAAACTGTCTTTCATCTGCACTTCCATGTCTTAGGTGGACGGTCATTTACCTGGCCGCCAGGGTAAAAAACTGGTGAAGGTCGTGATAGAGCAAAAGTTAGCTTGGATTGATGAGGAACCCGATTTTCCTCTGGTGTGAAAAAGAAGCGATATATAGATAATGGTGGCGACATGACAGGTGTGAAACGAGGCGTTCCTGCAGAAACGATTCAACAAATTCGTGAACGGATCGATCTGGTTGATCTGATTTCCACCTACGTGAGTCTCACCAAGGCCGGTCAAAATTTCAAGGGTCTGTGCCCCTTCCATTCCGAAAAATCTCCGTCTTTCTCAGTGAATCCCACCAGTCAATACTTTCACTGTTTCGGCTGTCAGGTCGGAGGGGATGCCTTTACGTTTTTAATGAAACAAGAGGGCATGGATTTTATGGAAGCCCTTGGTGAGTTAAGTCAGCGGACGGGCGTGGCGCTTCCAGAACGACGTCAATCGGTGTCCCGCGCCATATCCGGCTTGTCCCGTCAGCGATATTTCCAGCTCTACCAACTGGCAGCCTCCTGGTATCACCAGAATCTTCAGGATGCTCCTGAAGGCCAAGGAGCCCGAGTGTATTTAGAGCAACGGGGAATTCCTCGTGAGTCTTGGACAACCTTTCAATTAGGGTATGCCCCTGAGGGATGGAATGGGCTTTCGAAGTGGATGGAACGGCAATCGGTAAGAGTCGAGGAATTAATCCACGCTGGGTTGGTTGTGAGGAAAGACAAAGAAGATAGTAATCGGTTTTCCACCTATGATCGATTTCGTGCGCGAGTGATCTTTCCCATTGCCGATTCAAGGGGGCAAGTATTGGGATTTGGTGGGCGGGTGATGCAGGATGGGGCTTCGCCGAAATATCTGAATTCCCCTGAGACCGATCTGTTTTTCAAGGGGCGATCGCTATTTGGTTTAGACAAGGCGAGGCAACCAGCAACCTCAGCAGGGCGATTTTATCTAGTCGAAGGGTATTTCGATGTTATTGCGCTTTACCAACATGGGATTGCGAATGTGGTTGCGCCTTTGGGAACGGCCTTAACCGTTGATCATGTCCAAATTTTGCGTCGATTAGCTCCGTCGGTCATCTTGGTATTTGATGGGGATACGGCTGGAGTCAATGCCGCCTTGCGAACGCTCGACCTGTTTATGAATTCGGGGGTAGACGTCCGAGTGTTGTTATTACCGGCAGGGGAAGACCCTGACTCGTTTGT
>JAZFZJ010000144.1:0-10548 GCA_036443915.1 Nitrospirales bacterium | reverse complement strand
TTTTTCGGGCTTCACGCCAGGCCCTATTTATTGCAACTGTTACGAACGGCCGAATGCCCCATTATTCAAGCCGCGGCCGCCAAGGGGCTTGGTCGGATCGCCGCTTTGACTGGAGACAGCAGTCCCACTCCGCTATTTCTTGACATCATCCAAAACCCAGAAGTGGACATCCGGGTAAAAACAGAGCTCGTCTGGGCACTCGGCAAATCCCCAGATTTCCGCGCCTTTCCAGTGCTCACTGAATTGGAACAGACGATTTGGACCGTTCATTCAGAAGACCCCGAATTGGAGAAACTTCGACTGGCTGTAGATTGGAGTATCCGAGAGGTCAAACAAGGCGGGCACGGGGACGACTACTAAATCTCTGGTCTATCCTGAGACCATTTTCCTTATGGATTATTTTCCTTAAGGGGCTTTTGAATATTTCAATAATTTTGCCTTTTCACGAGCATAGGAGTTACCGAGATCCAACCGAGAAAGATGAGGGAGTGTTAACAAAGGGCCCGCTGTCTCACCCGCCCAGCCTAAACACGCCAAGACGTGCCTTTCCTCGGGTAAGGCCGCAGCCGCTTTGACGGGTGGAGCGGTCAAAGGAGTACGTGAGCACAGCCAAGCGGCGAGAACGCCACTGGCGGCTTTTTTCACCGCTCCCTTTCATGACTGGGCAGACCTTTCCACCCCACTGCTTTTCTTGCCCAGGACAAGTAACCTTTTATTCTGCCCAAACTTCGCGCATAGTACCGAATCAACTTTTTTAATCTAGAGATTTCTTTCTGGCCATCCTCAGAATTTTCCTCAAAAAAATTGGCAACAGTTTTGCTAATTCTTTATCCTTGTCAGACGAGCTTATCTTTGACAATACGTACCAACACCAATGACAAGATGTTTCCATAGCCTGCCCCTCATTCGAGGGTTATAGCCATTTTCAAAATTTATAAACTATCTGACTTTCCAAACACGGTGTTCTTTCAATGATGTACGTACCTATAACTGAAATCCCAAGTAGCATTCCTAATCCATTTATCAATCTCTCTCATTCAAACAGGTAGAGTGAATGAATATCGCTGAAAAGATGAAACAAGACTGGAATCATCGAGCCCAACACCACGCCAGATTTTGGATCGCCACCGAAAACTACCAAACCGAAGAAGCGTTTGTGCAATCGGGAGAAGACACCGCCCAGACCTTATTGATGACCTTGCAGGGCCTTCACCAATATTCCTGGAAAGCCTTGGAAGTTGGATGTGGCATTGGAAGAGTGCTCAGGCCACTGGCTCCCCATTTTCACCAATTAGTTGGAGTAGACGTGTCCTCTACAATGGTTGCACATTGCCAAACATGGTTAAAAAACTATCCCAACGTGCAAATGTATGAAACATCAGGGATCGATCTTCAGAGATTTCCAGATCAACACTTTGATCTCGTATATTCTTATGTCGCCTTTCAACATATGCCTCGTCAGGTCTTTGACCGGTATTTAGAAGAAATTAACCGAGTCCTCACTCCCAATGGGTTCCTGGCTTTTCAACTCCCCATTGGTGCCTATACTGATGCCCCCCTCGAGGACACCATCGAAGTTCGGTCATACCCTATGAAAGAGATTAAAGAAAAGCTAGCCGGGAACGGACTGGCTTTCTTCGATCACTCATCAACTCAGAAAAAACTACCTCACATTCTTAACCCAAGGGATCACCACTTTTGGCTTGCGCAAAAAGTCCGTTCTTTAAAAACCCCCATCTTTGTTGAGTGGGCAGAAATGCAACACCCGCACTTGAAGTCCCCCCTGGAGGCCCACCTCTACACCATATACGCCAATGACTGCTTACAAGCAGGCTATGTTCAAGAAGCCATTTTTACATGGCAAACTCTCCTAAAACAGAACCCGGATTATTTACCAGGATGGTTACAATTGTCCACGGTATTCATTGAAACCGGGCAACTTCCACAAGCGTTGGCCACTCTAAAGGATTTGACCACCCTCCATCCCACGTACCGAGAAGGGCAGATTACCTTTCAAAGATTACTGAAGAAATGTGCCAGCTTAGGTTTCACCCATTCCAAACCATTGCCCACCAATGAGAAAATTCCTGTGACTCATCAATCCAAAGAACCCTCCGATTCCCTGCTCAATGAGTTTTCTGTCTATCAAATAGCTTTACAAAAGTTAGAGCTATGTAAAAATTAATAGAACATGGGAATTTATAGTTCTGTGTTCTCTAAATTATGTCAATTGCTATAAGGCCCAAACTCATCGGTTTTTGACATTCAGTCTTTTCATCCCCTACCTTCAATGAACCGGGTTGGGTAAAAAGCAAAAATTTAAATTTTTGGCTTTTCAATTCTCTGGCTTTTGTTATAATGGCCTTCACGACAGAGAACATCCATTTTTTCTTTAACCCACTTAAATGAGGAGGGCCAAATGGTTAAAAAACCATTAGAATTATTGTTCATATTGCTTCTGGTCATAGGTATGGCAGGAACGGCATTAGGGAATCCGCCAAACAATGGTCCAGGGTGTGGCTTGGGGAAACTAGCCTGGGCAGATAATCCAGACAAACACAATAATATTGCCCCGCAGGTTCTGATGGCTACCACTAATGGTACCTTTGGGTCCACAACGTTTGGAATCAGTTCAGGTACTTCTGGGTGCACCAATGATGGAAAAGTTTGGGCGTCAGAAAAAGTCAATGTATTTACGGCTCTGAATTTCGAAAACCTATCCCAAGAGATGGCTCAAGGCCAAGGCGAACACCTGACATCCCTTGCTACCTTAATGGGTATCCCGAAAGAACAGCACCAAGAATTTTTTGCCATGACACAAGAAAAATATACAACTCTGGTTCAGGCTGGAGAAAGTTCCCCTAAAGCGGTCGTGAAAGCGATGCATGACGCGATGGAGGGCCACACTATTTTAGCCCAAGCCGCAACCAGCAAGTAAATTCCGGAAGGCTCCGGCTTTTACAGTCGGAGCCTTTTCTTTTCTCATTTTTCTCTCCCCGCATGTGGTAACACCCCTTCTTATTGGCCTTTGGCTATTTTCTTTCCATTTTTTTGTAGCCACCACACAAGGGGCAACCCCACCATATCTTCAAGAACTGATTGGGCAAGCTGTCAGGGACAACCTCCACGAGCAGCGCTACTGGCACCTCTTACTCCATTACCGGAAAGATTTTTTTGGCGGCTACACCAGCGAAGTCGACGATCCCGGGTTTTTCCTGGCAGACAATGGAAAGACTGATCCCGAAGCCGAATTAATAGGCACCCTCACCTTCTTTTTTTCCGATGTACTGGTGGGTCGGTCACAACAACCAGCACAATGTGCGTTTGTCGCCCGCTATCACTGGCTTAACGAAAAACTGAAGTTTGACCGTGCCAAACTCCCTTCCAGTCGGTGTGAACGTTTTCACCAATGGTATGATGAATTTGATGCCGAATTCATTTCCATGATTTTCCCCTCAGCCTATATGGGGAACCCAGCTTCCATGTTCGGTCACACCTTTCTCCGAGTTGACCCAAAAGGCCAGACAGAACAAACACGAATTCTGGCCTATACGATCAACTATGGCGCGGAAGTTCCCCCCAACCCTGGGTTCGAATACGCCTATAAAGGAATTTTTGGAGGGTACAAGGGCTTTTTCTCGACAATCCCCTATTATTTGAAAGTGCAGGAATACCGGGATATTGAGAATCGAGATATATGGGAATACCGCCTCAATTTTTCTCCCAGACAAATTCATCGGCTACTTATGCATACATGGGAATTGGGCAATGCCTATTTCGATTATTTCTTTTTCAAAGAAAATTGCGCTTATCACATTCTATCTCTGTTAGAAGTGGCCGACCCTTCGCTCCAACTCACCGAACGGTTTCATTTCTGGACCATTCCGGCAGATACCATCCGCCTCTTGTTTCAAAATCCAGGGCTCGTGGGAGAAGTTTCTTATCGCCCAGCACGAAGCACCCAACTGAAACGTAAGCGTGAAACCCTTACCCAGCAAGAACGATTATGGATTACACAACTCATAGAAATCCCGTCTGTTTCCCAACACGAAAAATTCTTAACCCTTTCCACGGAACGGCAGGCCTTTCTGTTGGACGTGGCCTCAGACTTCCTACGCTACAAAAGTCTGACTGATCAAGATCAAACTGAAAAGTACAAAACGAGCAATCGTGCCGTGTTAGTGGAGCGTAGTAAGCGAAGAATACCGTCTGCTCGGTTTCCGGTCACCCCCCTGACTCCCTCACCTGAATATGGACATGAATCCTTCCGAGTGGGAGTAGGCGGGGGATGGAGAAATCACGAGGCGTTTGAAGAAATAAGTGTCCGTGCCGCGTATCATGATTTATTGGATCCCGATCCCGGCTACACCTTGGATGCCCAAATTGTTTTAGGTGATCTGGGACTTAGGCATTATCACAAGAGGAACACGTGGCGAGTGGAACGCTTTTCACTAGCGAATATCATTTCATTGGTTCCCTTGGACGAGTGGTTTCAATCTCCTTCCTGGAAAGTCAACGTAGGCATGGATACGGTAAAGACCAAATCCTGTGATCTGTGTTCCAATGGCCACGGCAATGTTGGGATCGGGGGAGCGGTGGAGACTCATTTTCTACAAAGAGAAGTCTTTTTCTTGTTTGGAGAAGTAGACGCCAATTGGAGTGGCGCCTATCACAAAGATTACCGGGCTGGGGGAGGCCTATCGGGCGGCGTGGTAGCTCAGGTCACAGAGAACTGGAAATGGCTCGTTTCGGGTGGCTATCTTGGGTACCCCCTAGGGGATCATTCAGATGATGTGAAGTTTTCAGTGGGACAACGATTCACCTTTGCTAAAAATTTTGCTTTCCGAACGACCTACACCCACCACGATCGGGACAATGAAGTCCTTGCTGTATTTCACGGGTATTTCTAACTTGCTTGACTTCCCCTTTAGACAGAGGGTCTGCCTATTCGAGACAAATAGGCTCTTCGGGCTCGGCCTGCCGGAGACTCATGCTTCTGAGATACTCGCCTTACAAATACCCTAAGATTACTCGTACCAGGCAGACAAAGGTGGACATACTCGGGAGCTTCCATCGGCCTTCTTAAAACCTTCAGATGATACTAGGGGCCGGGACTCTTCGATACACCTCCCGTACTTCCAAATTTTGAACAGGGGGTGGAAATGAGTCCACTTCCCTTCCTGCTCAAGGCTATGGCCACGTAAAGTTCTTCCATACGTTGGTACTCTTCCCTGACATACCTTTTTTTTTCATTATAAGCGCTTGGATTGGCTGTCTGACTCTGGGGATTTTCGGGCAGGCCTATTCGCTGGCAATGGCAAAGGAATTCACGTACCTTCCCTCATCCCAATCGGTGAGTCTTGAGTCCGGGGTGATCGGGGCCAGATCAGCTTTTCCAACCCAATCAATGATCATCGTGAAGAAGACCATGCGTCCTAATATATTTGAAGCAGGGAGAACTGATACAGTTATGTCCTTCCTTATGCAGGACATCAGCCTCTGGACTTAGGTATAAGGGTTTAATGACCGATACCGGACTAGGTGGGCCACGATCCACTTTTGACCCAGAGATCTGGCTGGCAAAATTTCCATTTTTTAGCTCCTGGTTACGTATTGTGGGCTACTCCTGAGGTTGTCGTTCCTGGGATTGTCATTCATAATCTTCATGTTGGGCCAGATAAAGGATTTTTTAGTCCTACCCTAATCTTGATTTTATGACTATACTATTTTCACACTAAGGTGTCGGAAGTCTGAACATGCCAAAGGCCTCTCACATGCCCTCACGCGTCGTCATTATTGGTGGAGGCCCCGCAGGACTTACTGCGGCCTACCAACTTTCCAAAAAATCCGTAGACTCCTTAGTGTTGGAAAAAGATTATATTCTTGGGGGGATTTCAAGAACAGAGAATTATAAAGGGTACCATTTTGATATTGGGGGGCACCGATTTTTCACAAAGGTGAAGGTGGTAGAAGATATGTGGCATGAAGTGCTTCCAGACGAAGACTTCATTAAACGTAGCCGCCTCTCCAGAATTTTTTATAATAATAAGTTTTTTTATTATCCCCTTCGTCCCTTCAATGCACTGTTCGGGTTAGGCCTTTGGTCCAGTTTCGTAATCCTGTGTAGTTATATTTATGCTCATTGGTTTCCCAGCCTTCCAGAGGATAATTTTGAGCGATGGGTCTCTAATCGATTTGGGAAACGTCTGTACAATATCTTTTTTAAAACCTATACGGAAAAAGTCTGGGGCATACCGGGTGACCAAATTGCCGCAGAATGGGCTGCGCAGCGGATAAAGGGGCTGTCACTTTTGGTTGCCCTAAAAAATGCACTGATGACTCAACCGACTCAGGGAAAACCGGTCGTCACGACCCTGATTGATTCCTTTTATTATCCCAAACGTGGTCCTGGGATGATGTGGGATGCCGTGGCCGATCGAGTGACCACCATGGGAGGGGAAATTACGTTAGGAGCGGAAGTTGAAAAGATCAGATGGAATTCGGGGAATGTTAAAGCCGTCGAAGTCTACGTGAATGGGAAAGCAGAAACCCATGAAGGGGACCATTTCATCAGTACCATGCCGATAAGAGAACTCATCGCAAAACTTGATCCTCCTCCACCCGATGAAATTCAAGCTGCTGCGAAAAGTTTACAATATCGTGATTTTTTGACCGTGGCCTTAATCATTACGAGAAAGGACCTCTTCCCGGATAACTGGATTTATATCCATGCCCCGGAGGTGTTAGTGGGGAGAATTCAGAATTTTAAAAATTGGAGTCCGGATATGGTTCCGGACAATGACCACACCTGCTTAGGGTTGGAGTATTTTTGTTTTGAAGGAGATGGGTTATGGTCGATGCCGGATCAAGAACTCATTGAGCTAGGGAAGAAAGAGGTCGAGATCTTGGGTTTTGCCAAAAGACATGAAATAGTAGATGGCCACGTGGTCCGTATGCCGAAGGCTTATCCGGTGTATGACAATCAATATCAAAAGGCTTTGACTACCATACGGCAATTTTTGATTCAGATCCCTAACCTCCAGCTCGTTGGCCGTAATGGCATGCATCGGTATAATAATCAGGACCATTCCATGTTGACCGCGATGTTGGCTGTCGAGAATATCTTTGGTACTCAGCATGACCTTTGGTCAGTCAATGCGGAGCAAGAATACCATGAAGAAATTACCGATCGAGATGCTCAATATTCAGAAAAAATTGCCGCATTAGCCTCTACCCAACCATTGGTGCCGTCACAGGTGGAGGCATTTTCTACTGCTGAGGCAAGTATCCTCCATACGTTCTCTCGTATGGACAAACTGGGATTTGCAACGGCAATTGGCAGTGTGTCGGGAATGGCCATTTTTCTGATGACAATGTGGCTGATTATTCAGGGAGGGGATCACATTGGTCCTCACCTTCAACTCTTGAATCAATTCTTTCTTGGTTATACAGTGACCATCCAAGGAGCCTTTGTGGGAATGGCGTACTGTTGGTTTTGGGGGTTTTTGTGGGGATGGATATTTGCCTACCTCAGGAATTTTCTCATGGGGCTTGTTGTCTATCGACTGAAAAAACAACTAGAAATGATTTCATTCAACGACTTTTTAGATCATTATTAACGTATTCTTCTCATCGGTAGGATAAAATATGGCACCCAGCAAGGAAACCAAAGAAAATCTGTTATTTAATGCTGTTCTGCGTCTGAATAGTCAAGCAATTGGCCTGGGCCTTGGTCTTTTGTTCGGATTGGGAATTTTCATTGCGACAAATTGGCTGGTATTAAAAGGTGGTCATATCAATTCTGCAGGGGAGTACATTGTTGGGCCCCGCCTCCAGCTTCTCAGTCAGTTTTTTATTGGCTATCGAGTTTCATTTTTGGGCAGCTTTATTGGATTGGCGTATGGGTTCGCGGTCGGAACCTTAGGTGGTTCATTGATAGGGTGGATTTATAATAAGGTGGTTGATTGGCGAAATTCGTAACGATCTTGGAGAAGCTCCTGAGGCTCTCAGAGTAGAAACAGGGGTTCATTGTTCAATTGATGCCACACGTCTATCGTGTTGTTGTGGGGCCTGCCCTCCATGCAAATTGGGGTTGATGCATGTTGCTGGTTGAACAAACGGGGATTTGGTCGTTTTACCCGAGAGCTCTTGTGTGCCTTGGTCGCTCTTGATCGGGAAAATGACTACATTTTTTTTGTGGATCGGGATACCGCCACGAAAGCCACGCTTCCAACCACCGTGGAAGTATCCATTGCCCCTACACACATATCACCGATTGAGGCTGCCTCGGCGGAAGGACGCCGGTCTTTGCGAGACATTTGGGCTTTGACCCGTCAAGTTCGAGACTATACGCTCGACCTTTTTTTCTTCCCAGCTGTGTATTCCTATTTTCCCATTCTTAACAGAACGAAGGTGGTGTTGACGATCCACGATATGATTCCCGACCTTCACCCTTCCGAAGTATTTCCCAATCGGCGGCTTCGATTCTTTTGGCAATTAAAGCAATGGATAGCCCTCCGACAGACTGACAGGGTGTTGACCGTATCGGAACATTCTAAACGGCAAATTAGCGATATTTGTAAAATTCTCCCTTCCCTCATTGGAGTCGTTTCTGAAGCTCCTGGAGAAAACTTTTCTCTTCTTCCCAAAGATGATTCTACCTTCTCTCTTCTTGGCCGATATGGAATTGAAAAGGAGCAGCGCTTCCTTTTGTATGTAGGCGGTATTAGTCCTCACAAAAATTTAGGCGGACTCGTTCAAGCCTTTTCCTATCTAAAAGAAGATCCAGCCAATAAGGATGTGATCCTGCTGTTGGTTGGGGATTATCAAGGAGACTCTTTTTTTTCGGATTACGGTAGATTGAAGCAGCAAATCCAACAGTCTGGGCTCACTGATCAGGTCATTTTTACAGGATTCATTTCTGATCAGGAACTGGCGGTTCTCTATAATGCCTCTTCTCTCCTTGTCTTCCCTTCTTTTTTAGAAGGATTCGGACTTCCGGCCATTGAAGCCATGGCTTGTGGCGTGCCTGTTGCGGCAAGTCGAACAGGGTCATTACCCGAAGTTCTGGGTGAGGCGGGAGAGTTCTTTGACCCCTATAATCCTCAAGATATCCGTCGGGTAATTCAAAAAATCCTTTCCCATACCGATTTAGCTCAGAACATGCGAGAACAGGGATTAAGAAGGGCCAAAACATTTTCATGGGATATTGCCGCAAGGGAAACGCTTTCAGTCTTTCAGCAAACGGTGAATGCATGAAGTTTTGCATGGTGACGACATTTTATCCTCCCTATAACTTTGGTGGAGATGGCATTTTCATTTATCGATTATCGAATGAATTAGGGCAACGCGGGCATCATGTCGACGTCATTCATTGTAAAGATGCTTATTTATTGTTACAGCCCAGCGGCCCGAGGGGGAATTACCCGAGTCATCCCAACGTCAAGGTTCATGGCTTAAAAAGTTCCGCTGGATGGGTGTCCCCATTTTTTACTCAACAGACTGGATCTCCTGGCTTCAAACGGTTACCTCTACAAACGATGCTTGAAGGTAACGAATATGACGTTATTCATTTCCACAATATGTCCTTAATAGGTATTACCGCTCTTCAGTATGGACACGCCATAAAACTCTACACGACTCATGAACATTGGCTCGTCTGTCCCATGCATGTACTGTGGAAGTTTAATCGTGAATTGTGTGTTCAAAAAAGCTGTATCAGGTGCTCTCTTACCTTTAAACGCCCCCCCCAACTTTGGCGCTATAGTCGCTTGTTACCCAACATGTTGAAACATATCGATCACTTTATCTCTCCTAGTCGGTTTACCAAAAAGAAGCATCACGAGTTGGGACTCGATATTCCCATTCTTCATATCCCTTATTTTTTGCCGAAACAAGACATTCCCAACAGTTTCCCGTCCAAGGAGAATCAATCAGCGGCCGATCAACCGTATTTTCTTTTTGTTGGGCGCCTAGAAAAAATTAAGGGCGTTCAAAATCTCATCCCGATTTTTCAGAAACGCCCACACTATACTCTGCTTATTGCCGGAACGGGAGAATTTGAGTCTTCTTTGCGTCAATTAGCAGGTTCAACTCCAAATATTAAATTCTTAGGTCGATTGGATCATAGCCAATTGGTCGATCTCTATCGAGGGGCTACGGCGGTCATTGTTCCATCCATATGCTACGAGGTGTTTGGAATTATTATCATCGAATCGTATGCAACCAAGACCCCGGTCATTGTGAATAATTTAGGTGCGTTACCGGAAGTCGTCCAAGATAGTGGAGGCGGATTCATCTATAACAATCCTGAGGAACTGCTCAGTGCGATGGATACACTGGTCAACACACCAAATCTTCGGGATGAGTTAGGAGCCAAAGGGCATGAAGCCTATTTGAAATTTTGGACCGAAGACTACCATTTAGATACCTATTTTAATCTTATTCATTCCCTTCAAAAACACAAACAGGTGCTGGCGTAATGACGGTTGTTTTGATTGAGCTGAGTAAAGGTAAGGGTGAGTGTATCTCCATGGTGTTCCATCAAAT
>JAZFZJ010000143.1:0-2911 GCA_036443915.1 Nitrospirales bacterium | reverse complement strand
TGGAAGGGGTCGTAGCGCCGGAAGATATTCGCACGCTTCGCACGATGATTGAGGCCCATTCCCAGTATACCAAGAGTGCGAGTGCCAAGCGGGTGTTGGATGCTTGGGATACCATGTTGCCGAAATTTGTCAAAGTTATGCCCAGCGATTACAAACGGATACTTCAACAGCGGAAGGTGGCGTTGGCCAAAGAACATGCGCAACGCGAACGCGAGGTAGCGAGCCGTGGCTGATCTCCGTGGGTTTGTGAAATATGTTCGCGAAGAGCCGCCACGACGACCTGTGGAGCTTCGAGTCAAGGACTGGAAGGAATTCTATGATCCCTTTGAGGACGACAAGCTCAAAATACAGGGAGCCCGGTGCATGGACTGCGGGGTCCCTTTTTGTCAGAGTTCGACTGGCTGCCCGGTGGTGAACTTGATACCGGATTGGAATGATTTGGTCCATCGCGGCCGGTGGAAAGATGCCCTCAAGGCTCTGCATACGACGAATAACTTTCCTGAATTTACGGGCCGCCTCTGTCCTGCACCCTGCGAGTCAGCCTGTGTCCTAGGGATCAATAGCGATCCGGTGTCGATTCGTGTCATTGAATGGAATATCATTGACAAAGGATTTGAAGAAGGCTGGGTGGAGCCGGTGTTACCGGTGGTGTCGACCGGAAAACGTGTGGCCGTCGTGGGCTCCGGTCCTGCCGGATTAGCTGCGGCGCAACAATTGGTTCGTGCCGGACATCAGGTGACGGTGTTTGAAAAAGCCGACCGAATTGGGGGGCTGCTACGTTATGGTATTCCAGACTTCAAAATGGAAAAATGGGTATTAGACCGGCGGTTGGAGCAGATGCGCAAAGAGGGCGTGACGTTTGAAACCAGTGTCTGTGTGGGAGTCGATACGAATTTGGAGGAGCTTCGGCGAGATTTTGATGCGGTGCTCTTAGCCATGGGTGCAGAACTGGCTCGAGAGCTTCCAGTTCCCGGTCGAGATCTCAAGGGCATCCATCCGGCCATGGATTATCTCACGCAACAAAATAAACGAGTGGCTGGAGATACCATCCAGGAGGAAGAAATCTCTGCCAAAGGGAAACGTGTGGTGGTCATTGGTGGAGGTGATACCGGTTCTGATTGTTTGGGGACCGCTCATCGTCAAGGCTGTGTGGAAGTGCATCAATTTGAATTGCTGCCTGAACCTCCGCCAACCAGGGCTGATTCCACACCCTGGCCATTATGGCCTATGAGATTGAGGACATCCCATGCCCATGAGGAAGGGTGTGACCGTGAATGGAGTATTTCTACGACTAAATTTTCCGGTGATAAGGGGCACGTCAAAAAGCTGCATACGAACCGAGTGGTATTTGAAGAAGGAAAGATTGTGCCGGTTCCAGGATCAGAAATGGAGTTGGATGCCGATCTGGTGTTGTTGGCGATGGGCTTTGTGGGACCGGTCAAAAACGGCCTCTTGGAGTCTCTAGGCTTGGAGTATGATAACCGGGGAAATGTGGCGGTCGACGAACACTTCATGACCAATGTGGATGGAGTGTTTGCCTCGGGTGATACCAAGCGCGGGGCGTCCCTCATTGTTTGGGCCATTGCGGAAGGCCGGAACGCAGCACAAGGCGTCCACCACTATTTGCAAGCCGGAAAATCGCTTCGGGCTCATTGAGTCCTTCTTTTCAGAATGAGAGGTCTTTCCTGGACCTCCTCCCTTCACCCGTAACATTGAGAATGATTTAAAAGACCCTATTTAGGGGAATCTAGAAGTTCCTCGCATGGGCCGCGCTTCCTCTGACCAGAGTTTGGTGGATTTCTTGAATGAGGCGCAATTCAATGTCGGTATGTTCCGCTTGTGGGGCGGAATAGATATTCCCGTTCCTGGAAAGTTTTTCAAATTCCGCCCGTACCCACAGGGTTGTGTGGCCGGCAGGTCCTTTCTCGATCATGGCTAGGTATTGGTTGCGGAAGCCGGACAATTCCAGGGATGGTGGAAGAGAGGTCTTTCGATCTGTGATATACACAGCTTTTTGGTCTGTTTGCATAGTGCTCAGAATCGTATAGCCATTTTTTGTTAAGGCATCTTTCATGATTGTGGAGACGGTGGAAAATTTAAATGGCAACTCATGAGTTTGGCCGCCAATTTGTTGAATGACAAGGGATTGTCGCATGTGATCTCGTTGGCTTCGTAACCATTTGGCATCTCCTGTCAGCTTTTTATTTTTCTGTTCCAATGATCGTATTGTGTCTTCGTCTTTTTTAGGCCTATTCGTCAGTTGAGCAATGTGACTTTCGGCCTCTTGTAATTTAGCTTCGTAAGAGGCTTCGGTCTGTCTGGCATCCTGATTCAAGCGGTTGATTTGTTGTTGTAAGACTTTATTGCCTTCCTGCAGGGATTGAATCACTGACTCTAATTTAGTGACCTGTTTTTTTAGCTGAAGGGCTTCCGTTTGAAGCGTGGATTTATCTTGCGGACATGCTGTAAGGAAAAAAAGACAAAGGACGACTCCGAGGGCCATGAACCCCTGAGTCAGAAGAGAGTTTGCATGGCGGGGCTGGTGGGATGTTAAGAGGCGCTGTAATCCTGGCATGTTTACCGGCAAAGCGGTGCTGATCATGGAGTCCATAAAGGAGAACGTTGCAAATGGGTACCTTTTATTAGGTAGTCTATGCTTAATCGCGTGTTATTTCAATTGGTGTAGAAGTAACGAATGAAAAGAGTAAGGAGTGAAAAGTGAGAAGCAAGAAAGAAGACAAGTCCCTTCTTCTTAACTTTTCACTGATTCGGAGAACGCCGCTGGCGATCTATTTCAACAGATCCATAAGAGATTGTCCAAAAAGGAGACTTCTCCATGATCAGAGGAGATCGGAAATACTGCTGAGTCATGGTATGCTCCAGCATTTAGACACAACAGAAGAATATTAAG
>JAZFZJ010000142.1:0-34372 GCA_036443915.1 Nitrospirales bacterium | reverse complement strand
GTCTGATTTCCTCAATCGATTTCGGTGGCGGTCCCTTCCGAGGGTCAGGAATCCCCAATAGATCCCACCGTATTTTCTGCGGGGCTCGGCAGGCCTTAGGTTTTTGATTCTTGCCGCCCCATTTCATGGTTAATTTCATCCTTACCTCCGTTCGTCAACACACTCATCATTTTTAATAATCCTTTTCCCCTCACCGGCCTTACAAACACTCAAAAGCTCCTCATGGGCCCACTCCAAATCAAATAGGGTGGTTTTTTCATGTGGTCGGCAAAAGCCGGATAAACACCCTTGGCATAATTATAGGCACTTGTTTGGGCTTCCAAACACGTCAGGGCTTCAAATCCATCGGAAACATCCCGATAGGCCAGCGGCTCATCCTCCCGAGCATTGACCTCAAAGACGCTACATCGAAAGGCAGTATTCCCTTCGCGCTGAGTGGACACCACGAGACGTACCCCATGCGCTAACAGCACCACTGTTTCCAGATTCATGGATTTCTTACCCTTTCTCTCGCTTCCCGTATGATTAGGGTTGCCGGCTATTCATACGTGATGTCCGATTTGCTGCCATCTGCCATCAAGTTAGGATCCACCCTCAACGTAAAAACAGTGACTCCGAAAGAAATGCACGGGCTACCCTCCAGAACCATGGAAGAACCACCGTTTTGACAGGCAAAAAGAACAGGAAAGGCAGCAGGTCCGTGATTAATGACGGAAAGAGCAGGGAAAGGAAAACTTCCTTAAGGACCGCTTAGCGTGAGGGCCAACACATCACACACACCTTTTGATACCCTAACAACCTATGGATAGGGAGTCAAATATGAGATGGCCCTAATTCGACAGACACCTAAAAAGGGGGACAGGATTCCTCAAGAGGTGTCGCATGGGTCAACGCAAAACCTTTACGCCGGAGTTTAGGCGCGAAGTGGTAGAGTTACTCGAGAGTGAGAGCCGCCAGGCCTCCCAGCTTGCTCGTGAACTCGGGATCAAACGCAAGCAATTGCATAAGTGGCAAACAGAGCTGAAAGGCTGCGCCCGCGGTGGTGAGGTTCCCGGCTCCGGGCGGCGACATGCTCGCCTGGATGAAGGCAGGTGGAGATCACTCGGGAGTACGGTCAGAGTCACGGGTGCAAAGACTCCCACCTGTTCGGCAATTGCTTAATTAATTCCACATCTGAGCCATCGTCTCTCTCCAAAAAGGCAATCAGTGAACTGGTATCGATACAAAGCATAAGTCTTCCCGCAGATGAGAGAGGTTGGCTCGAAACTTCACTTTACCATTTATCCGACAAAGCTTGGCGTACGCCCCACTCGCCGCCACCAGTTCCAAGCCTTTTCGAAGGGTTGGCGGGATGCCCTCTCGCGTCGCACTGGTGGCCCGTTCGAGTAGTTTTTGAGGGGCTTTAAGAGTCAGTTTTTTACTTTCATAAGGTAGACTTCATGTTTGCCAAATATTGCGTGACGAAAACTTTCATACCATATGCATGACAATAAATACCTTCACTTCCTGAAAAAGCCGAACCCTTTGATTTGAGGCCTCCCTCAAGAAGACCGACCAGCCAACAGGAATTGCCAGAAATGATGGGGAAAAAGTTTTGCCTTTTATACGAGTTCATAGTTAAAACGCCTTGGTCAGGCCATTAAGGAATAAATTTATGTGTTCAAAGATAATGGAAGGGTTTTAGGCTGGAAAAACTTGTATTGGAATTGCTTTGCGGTTACCCCCTGGGTTGTAAACACCCAGGGGGTATTGCGGGAAAGTACGATTCAAGCTGTAGACACAAAGAAAGGGATGCCATCTTGATAATCGAGGGCTACCGTCGTCCTTTGTGATAATGATGCCTCCCATGACCTCTATGGTTATTGTAATGTTGAGACCTTTTCGGGGAACGATAGGAATATCTTCGGTTATCAAATCGGGGTCTCTTGTTCCAGTGTTTGCCTCCCCCTTTATTCCATCGCTTGTGCCAGTGCTTTCCTCCCCTTTTATTCCATCGATCATACACTCGCCCTTTCAGGTGCCCATGGCGGGAAAATCCCCCTATTCCAATATGAAAACCACCAGGGCCAACATGAAGTAAAAAGCCGGTAAAGTGCAACGGGGAAGCGGGTGATATTGAAGGTCTCCGATCTCCTGCCCACACCGTCGAAACTCCACCGAACATGAATAAGACCGCACAGATGACTACAGCCATGTTCCATGAACTAATGTTGGACCCGTTTGTGTCTTTGGAAATACATTCGGACTGTTTCGAAGGAGAACTCATCGTCTTCATCGGTTACCTCCTTTACTAATGAAATACATTCTCAATCCACTTACTGATGGTGAGCCTGGCCATTATTGAAGATCACAGAAGCATAACGCTTATCATTTTGATAGTCAATTTGATCAGTATTATAATTTCTTAATATTAACAAAAATGATTAGTAACAAAGCAAAAACAATAGTTTGTACATTGACATATTAAGTAATATACATTAGGATTGTGTGAACTCCCACGGGAAGGAATTTCTCTGTGAAACACTATTCTGATAAGAACGTGGTGGCTTACATCGAAGCGGTCAACAAAGAAGCTGCAAAGGAATGGATTTCTGCCTTTGCCCGAGAACCCAAACTCCAGCAAGCCTATTATTGGACGTTGTTTTCGGAGTTGTTCTTAAAACAGATTCAAAAAATTCCTGTGTCGATGAGCGATGCCGAAAAAATGATTCCTCAACTCTCCGCTTCCCAAGCCCGGCGTGCTATTCAGAATGCCAAAAATGCCAAATTTCTTGAAATTCTGGCTACAGGGGAACGGTCCAAATACGTGGTGCTTACCAAAAAAACGGAGCAATTAATCAAAAACACGGCCTCGAAAGCCCTGAAAAGTCTGGCAGGGATTTTCCGGTGATAGCGTAGAAGTTAGTTCTTCCCACACAAACCCTCCTCCTCCGCTTACCTGGCCTTATGTGTTCCTGATAATTCATCCTTCCTAAATTGATTCTCAATGAATCCCGGAGAGGTAGGACTTTCGCAGATAAATCCTTGGGCCAAGCACCAGGTCAAATTTAGGAATCGGCTAAAACTTCCTGAACGATGAGGTCGTGTAATTTTGGGCGGAACGTTTTAATGGCGTCATTGTTTCGAGTGGGATGCACTCGATTCGAGAGGAAAATTACTTCCAATTCACGAGTGGGATCGATCCAGATTGAGGTTCCGGTAAATCCCAAGTGGCCAAAGGATTCCGGGGAAAACCATTGACCCGACGAAGACGGTTGGGAGGGCGTATCCCACCCTAACCCCCAACTGGTTCCTGGCTGTGCGGTCACAAACTGTTTCACCAACTGACAATCAAACAGCCCAGGTTTGTCATTGAAACTTTCTAGCCAGGCCTTCGTAACCTGCCCTACGGCCTCAGCAGTTCCAAAGAGTCCCGCGTGACCTGCAATTCCTCCTAGCGCCGCAGCATTTTCATCGTGGACTTCACCTTGAAGCAGCCTGCCTCGCCATGGATCTTGTTCCGTTGGGGCCACCTCGATTATCGATCCGACCTCCCCTCCACCCACAACCTGTCCTCCATAGCCAAGAGGGATGGCTTGTAAGGGTTCAAAGATTCGATTCTGACAAAATTTAGCCAACGACTGATTCGTCATACGTTCCAAGACAAAACCTAATAACATATAGCCCAAGTCGCTATAGATACTGTTTTGAGGTGACGAACGATTAATTGGCTCCTCCAGAATCTTTTCCAGAAAAGCCCGAACTCGTTCAAGACGAATGGCGGAATCGGAAGGGGGAGCAGCTTTAAACGACTGATAATAGGGCCGCCACCCTGGCAGTCCACTCCGATGACATAGCAATTCTCTGACAGACGCATGACCCAAGGAAAAACCGTGAGTTTCCTCCAATACGGTGTCGATGGATTGGTCTAAATCAAGGAAACCCTCCTGAATCAGGAGCAAGATGGCAGACGTCGTGCCCAGAGGCTTCGTCAAAGAAGCTAAGTCATAAATGGTTTTTAAATGAACAGGGGGAGAATCTGGAAGACGAGAGGTGAGGCCAATACCTTGGTGAATGCGGATGGTCCCCTGCTGACGCACGAAAAGGACAGCCCCAGGAAAAACCTGCGTTCGAACGCCTTGAAGAAGAAGGGTGGTGATGGGATCAGTCTGATCCACGAATTCATGGGACGAGAGAGAAATTATCCGGCTTCTCGATGCGCAGCTGGGTCAGGGCTGAATTCAGGATTTCCGACGTCTCTGGGTTCCTGAAACGAGGGGTCTATCTGCTCTTCTATTTCGACTAACCGATGGAAGGCACTCAAGGTGGACCGCAGGCGGTCCAACACCAGTGCACGTTGACGCCCAAGGTCTGAAATAATCCTCCGCAATTCAACGTGTTCAGTACGGCTCTGCGCTAAGATTTCCTCAGCTTTCAATTCCGCTTCTTTGACAACAAGGTCGGCATCACGTTGTGCTCCCCGTTTGAGTTGGTCCACAAATGATTGCGTAGAAATAAGGGTACTGGTCAGCGTGGATTCGGCACGTTTGAGCTGGCTCAATTCTTCGTCTTTCCCATTCAACTTCTCTTTGAGTATAAGATTTTGTTTAGTCAGTTCCTCCACTGATTCTGCAATTTCTTCCAAAAACTGATCCACCTGGAGCTTGTTGTATCCCCGCCATTGTGTATCGAAGACTTTATGTTGAATATCCAAAGGAGTAATTTTCATCAGAACATCCCTTCCCCGCACCAGTTAATGCATTCGGATAGCTAAGTCCTTCAAAGAGCCTACCACAGCAATTTGTAAGAATATAATAATTAGAATAGCAATGATTGGGGAAAAATCAAATCCCATGCTCCCCATCCCCAAGCGACGTCGAATTTGGTAGAGCACAGGATCGGTGGCTCTCTGCAGAAACTGGACGATGGGATTCCACGGGTCGGGATTGACCCAGGAAATCAAGGCCCGAATGATAATCACCCACATATATATCCATAAAATTGTATCTAAGATGGTGGCGATACCTTCTAACACATTTCCCGCAATAAACATTGTGCTCCTTTAACGTTAATGAATCATCCTATTGATGCACATGGGTAATGTTACGTTCGATCCCCAAAAATGGCCGTCCCAATGCGCACGATCGTGGCCCCTTCCTCAATGGCTACCTGATAGTCATGAGACATCCCCATGGACAATTCTTCCACCCGTACTCGGGTGAATGACTCCTGAGCCAGCCGATTCCGCAACTGATAGAGTTGCGTAAAATTTGGGCGAGTCTCTTCGGTATTCTCCCTAAAAGGTGGGATCGTCATCAACCCTCGAACCAAAAGGTGAGGGAGTTTGTCTAATTTCCCAATCCCCGCTTCCAACTCAGGTGGGCTGAACCCGCTTTTGCTGACTTCCCCGGTGACATTCACCTGTAGCAACACCTCTTGTAGACAACCCAGTTTTTCGGCAATGGCGTTGATTTCCACGGCTTGTTCGACACTTTCTACTGAATGAAGTAAGGCAAATTGTCCCACAATATCCTTGAGTTTTCGACGTTGCATCCGGCCAATGAAATGCCAGACCACCTCTTCTTGTGGGCCAAGTATTTTCCGTTTTTCTTGTGCCTCCTGAAGACGACTTTCTCCAAATATTCGAAGGTTTGCTGAAAAGGCTTCCTGCAACCTGGATGCAGATACTCTTTTCGTTGCGGCAACTAAGTGAATCCCTACGGGATCCCGCCCCACCCGGTTGGCGGCATTCTGGATACCCTCTCGAATGGTCTGGATATTGGTGGCAATGGGGACAAAGTCCGACACCTCATTCAATGGCAACACCGATGATTTCTCACGCGCATGATTCATGATATTGGGGCTGTTGAATAATTCGAAGTTCTTTCAATGCCGATTGACTTTCCCCTATTCCATGGATGACCAATACCAAGAGGGACTGTTCAAAAAGGCCCTCGGTCTCACCTACCCAACCCAGGTGCGCAAAGACGCACCTTTCCTCAGGCAAGGCCGCGGGACTTTTAGCGCGTGGAGCATACAGATGAGTATGTGAGCACCACAAAAGACCGAGAACGCCGCTGGCGGACTTTTTCAGCATTCTCATATTGTAAACAGGATTTCCGCTTGAGTCACGGACAGGGGATTTGAAAGAGCGCCAGGCCTTTCCCATATAGTGTGTTCAAAAAATTCTGTTCAGCAAGGACACGGGAAGCCTGGAGGACCAGGCGTACCGATTCGTACGTGGAGACTTCCGAGCAAGGAGGACACGACTAACACACCTTCAACTATGTTCAGGGCATGCGTTTTCCAAAACCGGTCGAGCGGCGGGCAACATAATTCCACTCAACATGGTTCCATTCACCTGTCCTTCCCGCCTGTATGAAAAAAACAGATCGGCCCGGCAGTAGGTACACTGATCAACCTGTCCTACTTGGCATTCAGGAATGCCACTGGCTACTATTTGGTGATGAACCAGTTTCTTGAGATCCAACACTCCCTTTCCTGGAGTTGTCTCCTGAAGGACATCGGGCCAATCAGGAAACTGGGTTCGCACAGGCTCTATGACCGGCTCATCCACCTCGTAGCAGCACGGACCAATAGAGGGGCCAATGGCCACATGTATGTGCTCTTTCTTGGCGCCAAAGTACTCAACACACGTCCGGATCGTTTCTGGAACGACACCTTCGACGGCTCCTCGCCAACCCGCATGTATCGCTCCAACCACTCCCCTCTCCTTCTCAACGAGCAACACGGGCACACAATCTGCCGTGCGAACCACCAGCAAGGTCTGCGGTTGGTTGGTCACCAAGGCATCCCCTTCTGTCGGCGCCATAACCCCTAAATCCACCGGGCTGTGTAAGGCGATCACTCGGGTACTATGAATTTGTTTGAGTGATGCGATAAAAGGAAATTCCGGATGTCCCCCGGTGACATAGCCTAAGTGAATAAAGGCCTCCAACCCCAAGGGCGCATGCCGTATCCCAAAGAAATGCCGAACGGAGATTACCGCATTCGTGAATCCTGAATTAGACAAAACAACACCAAATATTTCGCGACTCTAATGGGCGTCGGCCCTGTCTTCAGCCGTCAGCCCTCTTGCGAAGAAATGTGGGTACATCCCAATCATCATCCACCAACAAATTCCCATTTCCAGGAACGGTCCGAGTTGCTTCTTGCTGGCGTAAATACGTGGGACGATCAAGATCATCCGCTTTCTTTCCCCCCCCATTGTCCACAGCCACTGAGACTAACGCAGGGGCCTTGATAGGCTCCACCACAAGCGTTGGTTGGTTTGCACTGGGAAAGCGCAACATAGATTCTCCCTGTTCGAATCCCGTGGCAATGACGGTCACGGTCAGTTCATCACCCATATCCGTATTGATCACTTGCCCCACAATAATATTGGCTTGCGGGTCCGCCGCCTCCCGCGCAATATTGGAGGCCTCATCCACTTCATGCAGCGTCAGGTTGGGACCACCGGTCACATTTAATAACACCCCTCGGGCACCTTCTACGCTCCCATCCTCTAAAAGGGGGCTTGAAATCGCTTGTTTGGCTGCATCCCCGGCTCGAGTCGGTCCATGTCCGGAGCCCATCCCCATCACGGCGCGCCCAGGATAACCCATCACCGTTCTAACATCCGCAAAATCTACGTTGACCAAACCCGGAGTCGTGATCACATCCGAAATACCTTGAATGGCTTGCCGCAAGACATCATCCACAATCTTGAATGCCTCCAACAGCGGAGTATTTTTATCCACTAACCCGAGAAGCTTTTGGTTCGGGATAATTAATACCGAATCCACATGCTTTTTCAATTCACGAATCCCTTCTTCGGCAAAACTGGCTCGTCGATTTCCTTCATACTGAAAAGGTTTCGTTACCACTCCAACCGTTAAAATTCCCAATTCCTTGGCAATTTTTGCCACAATGGGGGCCGCACCCGTTCCGGTCCCGCCACCCATCCCAGCGGTCACGAAGACCATATCCGAACCTTCCAAGGCATCGCGAATTTGTGTTTCGCTTTCAAGCGCAGATTCCTTGCCCACATCGGGTCTCGCCCCCGCTCCTAGGCCTCGAGCACGCTCAGGACCCAATTGAATTTTGTAGGAGGCCATGGATTGCCCCAAGGCTTGCAAGTCCGTATTCGCCACCACAAATTCCACCCGATTCAGCCCAGCGTCAATCATCGTATTCACGGCATTACAGCCCGCGCCGCCAACACCCATCACTTTAATGTGAATCGCAGAGGGTTCCTCATTAGATATTGAAAACATACGGCTCCTCCTTTCCACCACTCCTGTGGTAGAACTTCGTTAAGATCAATGAATGTTTCGGAAGCAACACGGGAACATGATCCTCCTTTCCTTCCACGGATTAAAAAAAGTTCATAGCCCAGCTCTTCATCTTGAAGACCATCGATTCCCTCCACCATGAAGATTTCTTGCTTGTTCCTCCTCCAGGTCCCACGACTTCAAATTCATTTTCTTGACTGACAGAATGGACGATTAAGCCAACGGCAGTGGAATACATGGGGTTGTGCACAATATCCCGTAATCCTCCTACCCCCAGAGGGCGCCCCAAACGAACTGAAAGATTGATCACCTGCTCAGCCACATCCGACATTCCGGGGAGCAAGGAAGTTCCTCCCGTTAACACCCCCCCGGCCACCAACATCCCGTCATATCCCGCTCGCCGAATTTCACGGCGGACCAGATCAAACATTTCCTCTACCCGAGGCGAGAGAATTTGAGCGACAACATTCCGGGACATGACCCGTGGGGGGCGCCCTCCCACACTGGGCACTTCCATGCCTTCGTTATCATTCAATAACTGGCTACTCGCGACTCCAAATTGCAGCTTAATTTTTTCCGCATCTTCGGGGGCTGTTCGTAAGCCAATAGCCAGATCCGAGGTGAGATGATGCCCCCCCATTGGAATAACGGCGGAATGGCGAATACAGCCCTCTACAAAGATGGCGACATCAGTGGTCCCTCCACCGATATCCACCATCACAACCCCTAATTCTTTCTCTTCCGGGGTAAGCACGGCTGCACTCGAAGCTAAGGGCTGGAGCACAATATCCACCACATCCAATCCTGCTCGGCTCACACACCGCACTAGGTTTTGTGCCGAAGTCACAGCCCCGGTCACAATATGCACATCGACCTCGAGTCGTGATCCAGCAATCCCCAGTGGATCACGAATACCCTCTTGATCATCCACGATAAATTCGCGTGGGAGCACATGTAAAATTTGGCGATCTCGTGGCGGCACTGCACACCCACGTGCCGTATCCACGGCACGCCGGATATCTCCTTTGGTCACTTCCCTTTTCTTAAGGGCCACGACTCCCTGCGCACTCTCACTTCCAATATGACCACCAGCAATACCCGTATACACCGAATTAATTTGGACCGCAGCCATCAACTCCGCTTCTTCAACCGCGCGTTTAATGGATTCCACCGTGTTATCCATGTTGACGATCATGCCTTTCCGCAATCCCGTCGAACGATGTGACCCGATCCCAATCACGTTGATTGAGCGATCGACTAAGATTTCACCCACCACGGCACAGATTTTCGTTGTCCCAATGTCCAACCCCACCACGATGCGTTCTTTTTTCGTCATGACTTACAGTGTCCTCTTGCGAAGAATGACTTTTTGAAAAAATCTCAGATCCACTTCTTTCAACGACCCTTCTATGTTTTCCTTGACAGTCGGATACAGCACTACAAAGCGTTGCCACTGCTTTTCCACTTCCTGGCCAAATTGAAAGCGGACTTGAGGGAGATCCACGACGGTCGTATGAGCGTTAGAGACATTGACACGGGGCCGGCCTGAAAAATGCTGAGATAATAATGCCGCGAGATGAATACCCTGCTTAGCGCGCCGGTGCCCTTCAGCCTCGTCCTGGGTAAAAAATTTGGAGGTTATGCCTTCTACGATTGGCAAAGCTTTGCGGTTGATTGTGGGATCATTCGGCAATAAATATCCTTCAACATCAAGAAAATATCCATCCTTCGATAATCCTAGGACCGCCGCCGGCTGGCGCTCCGAAATCTCAACGACGAGGGAATGAGGAAAAATCCGGTCAAAGGTGACCGAACCAATCCATGGATGGGTCTCGAGCTGGCCGGATAAAAGATCCGGCTCAATCGACAACAAACTCGAGTGGGGCGGCAAGGCCAATCTTGTGAGTATTTCATCACGTGGAATTCGATCGAGGCCAAGTATGGTGATTTGTTGGATCTCTGTCCATTTGGTCACCCACTCTACCATTGCTCCTCCTCCAACGATGACGACTGCGATCAAACTGGCTAAGACACTTCCAACCACCACGCGTCGAACCGGAGACTTCTTCCGAGGTTTTCTTGTCGCTGCAAACGACTCCCCTTGTTTGAGGATACGATTTTTTCGAGGGCGCTTGGATGAAAGGGGTTCCCCAGATCCCATTATCCCATTCTCCTCTTCCTGGTATTGGTTCGATCACCCGACTGTCGACCGGTTGGCAGGGCATCCCGTAACATGGCTTCGACTAGTTCATCGTAGTGTATTCCTGCCTGTGCAGCCGCCATCGGCAAAAGACTCCGTTCTGTCATGCCAGGAATGGTATTCAGCTCCAAAACGTACGGTCGTCCATTGGTATGGATGCGAAAATCAACGCGAGCTGCGCCTCGGCATCCTAAAGCCTGGTACGCTTGCAAACTCCGTTCACGAAGGAGGCATTCGAGTCGAGAAGAAAGAGGAGCCGGGCACAGATAGCGGGTTGAGGCTTTTCCGTACTTAGCCGTAAAGTCGTAAAACCCTCCGGGCACGATCACTTCCACTCCAGGTAAGGTCTTGTTTCTCAATACCCCCACAGCCACCTCACGTCCGGGAATAAACTTTTCCACCACTACGTGGGATCCATAGCGATACGCTTCCAACACAGCCCCTTTCCACTGGGACCGCTTCCGAACAATCGACACTCCTATCGTGGAACCCTGAGTACAAGGTTTGACGACAACCGGCAATCCCAGACTGACTGGAGGACGACCGGGGACAACTGGAGTTTGTAAGATCATGCCCGGTGGCACAGGGACTCCTGCTGCCTGGAGAATGACACGGGTCAATCCTTTATCCATACATAAGACACTAGGGCTCACGCCCGATCCCGTATAGGAAATGCCCATCACCTCCAACATCCCTTGAACCGTTCCATCCTCTCCCCCTGGCCCATGAAGAGCTAAAAAGACCGCCTCAATTCTTTTTACACGAAGTTTCTGTGGAAGGGACGGATCCACATCAATTGGAACGACCGTGTATCCCAGACGACGCAAGGCCCCACAAATGGCTCGACCCGTTTTGAGAGAAATATCTCTTTCCGCAGATAGTCCACCCATGAGCACCCCAATACGCAAAGACCTCCGCTTCACTCCCTGATACTCCCTGCCACAGTGGGCCTGTCCTCATATAGCGCGGACTGAAAAGACCAGCAGAGGTTGTCATGTTCAACCAAGAACATGAAGACTAACGTTCTCCCAGCACTTTGAGTTCTAGCTGAAGTCGAACACCCAGCTTTCTGAAAACCGTTTGGCGGACCTTTCGGATCAGTGCTAAGACTTGGGCAGCCTTGGCTGCGCCTCTATTCACGATAAAATTGGCATGTTTAGGAGAAACTTCTGCATCCATAATCCGTAAACCTTTTAAACCAGCTGCCTCGATTAATCGGCCTGCCGAATCTCCGGTCGGATTTTTAAACACCGACCCGGCATTTGGCACGGTCAATGGTTGAGTCGATCGTCGATATTGAAGATAGGACTTCGTCACAGACTCGATTTTCCCCTTGGTTGCATTCTGTAATTGTATCCACGCTCCGACCACAATCCCCTTAGGGAGCTTTGTTTTCCGATAGGAAAACGAAAGGTTGGAAGCCTCCACCTGTACTTGGCGCCCACGAACATTCACTAAATCTACCGCGCTCAAGACATCCTGCATCTCCCCCAAGCGAGTTCCTGCGTTCATGACGACCCCGCCACCAACTGTTCCGGGAATACCGGCCGCCCATTCCATTCCCGAAAGATGGTGGCTCAAAGCAAACTGCATCAACCGCGGCAGCCGCACCCCAGCTTGGGCATAAACCAATTGATCATGTTCTTCGTGGATTCCCGTCAATCGATTCAATTGCATCACAATTCCTCGAATGCCTTTATCGCGAATAATCACATTGGTCCCTCCCAACACGACAATTGGGATACCATACGTTCGAGCACCTTGGATCACGCGAATCACATCTTCCAAATCGAAAGGACTGACCAACGCATCTGCCGGACCTCCCACTTGGAGCGAGGTTATGGAGGCCAAGGGCTCCTGCCAACGAATCTCCCCATGCACCCCGGTCAACGCTTGTCGAATCCGTTCGACTGTTGGTGCCTGTCGCCCAGCACTCACCAGGGTTTTCCTCGTATCCCATCACTCGCCACTACACAGTTTCTAAGAACTCCTGCCCGACCTTCCACACATCTCCTGCCCCCAAGGTCAGGAACACGTCCCCTTCCTTGAGTTCTGCCCGCAGTCGATTCATCAACCCAGGGTCGCTATTGACCCAATGAATGGAGGGATGGCCGACCGCGCTGACTTTTTCAACAATGATTTGCCCACTGATCCCTGGGATCGGCACTTCTCCTGCGGGATAAATATCCATGACATAGACCACATCCGCTTCCTCAAAGGCTTTGGCAAAATCGTCAAGGAGGTCCCGAGTTCGGGAATAGCGATGAGGCTGAAAGAGCACCACCAGGCGTCGTGACCATGCAGCCCGGGCGGCCGCCAACGTCGCGCGCACTTCCGTTGGGTGATGGCCATAATCATCCACCACGACAATGCCATTCTTTTCTCCTAGGATTTGAAAACGCCGCTCTACCCCTGAAAATGCGGCCAAGCCCGATCGAATTAAATCAGGCGCCACATCTAATTCCAAAGCCACCCCAATGGCGGCCAACGCATTCGAAACATTGTGAACCCCAGGAATTCGAATTCGAAATGGACCTAGTTTCTGACCTCGATAATGTGCTCGAAACTCCACGCCTAAAGCCTTAGGTTCAATGTCAGTGGCAATCAAATCAGGAGTCAACACTCCACAAAAATCGCTCATCCCATAAGTCTGATACCGTTTCACCACCCGAGGCAACAGCCCACGGATCCAAGGGTCATCCGCGCACAAAATCGTCGCACCATAAAAAGGGATTTTATTAATAAATTCCAGAAAAGCTTCCTGAAGTCCTTCCATACTTCCATAATAATCTAAGTGTTCCCGGTCCATATTCGTAATCACTGCAATCGTAGGGGACAACCGTAAAAAGGACCCGTCACTTTCATCCGCCTCCGCAATCAAAAGGTCACTCCGGCCTAGTCGCGCATGGGTCCCCATGGCATTCACTTTCCCCCCCACGACGAACGTGGGGTCAAGTCCGGCTTCAGCAAGAATGGAGGCGACCATGGAAGTTGTCGTGGTCTTGCCATGTGCTCCAGCAATGGCAATGCCGAATTTTAAACGCATCAATTCTGCCAACATTTCTGCCCGTGGGATCACAGGGATCACCTTTGCTCGTGCCGCACGAATTTCCGGATTGGAATTCGCAATCGCCGTCGACAGGACCACCACCTGCGCACCTTCGACATGCGACTCCTGATGTCCAATGTGTACGATTCCCCCCATTTCTTCTAATCGCCGGATACTGTCGGAATACGCCGTATCGGAACCCGTGACTTTATAGCCCAACGTCAAAAGCACCTCGGCGATGCCACTCATGCCACTTCCGCCAATCCCAACCAAATGTATGTGCTGAATTTTTCTGAACATAATTTCCTAGACTTCCAGGGGTGAAGGGAAGATTCTGAAGGACAATCAAAAATGGCGTCCCCTTTTGACAGAAAAGACCGATAGTCCCCTCCTCACAGTCACTCGATTTCCACCACACCTTCGAGGTACCGATATGTGAATGCTGCCATTTCCATCGTGATCGAGGCTGTTAACACCGCCAATCATTCAAGGCCCCAGCCTGCGGACATTCCCTTTATTCCCTGTACAAGTCTCTCCTCATTTTAAAGGTGGAAAATCTGCACCCAATTTGTTCTGATGTATTTTTTGAGCATCGTAGTCGATGGATGTGAAAGATTAGGTTCCGCTCACCCATCAGGCTTTTGGTCTCACAAGCGCTAGACATGCGTTCACCATCTGTTCCGTGGCATGAGTTTTCCGCAACGCCCAGCTTCGATCAGCCATTGCCCGCAACATAGAAATGTCCGCCATGAATTTTTCGATTTCTTCTGCCAGACGTTGGCCAGTGAGATCAGATTGCCGTATCACCCGAGCCGCACCAGCCGCCTCCAGAGACCTGGCATTCATTTCCTGATGATTATGGGTGGCGTGCGGAAAAGGGATCAAAATCCCGACCTTCCCATAGGCCGACAGCTCGGCCAATGTACTCGCGCCTGCCCGGCAGACAATGAGATCTGCCTTGGCCAATTCTTTGGGCATATCAAACAGAAAGGGTTGGACATCGACCGGTACCCCTAGTTTGTCATAGGCCGTCCGAACCCGTTCATAATCATCTGCTCCCGTTTGATGAGTGAGGGTTACCTGTTCACGGATCATCGCTGACCCTTCAACCACTTCCAACATGGCAGAATTAATAGCTTGCGCCCCCTGGCTCCCACCAAAAACCAGCACGTGTGATACCGACGGAGGTGGCGGAGGAGAATCTTCCAACATAAAGGCCTGACGGATGGGCATTCCAATCACTGTCACTTTAGCGGGGGAGAAAAACGGTATCGCACTTTCAAAGGCAAGAAAGATCCGATTGGCTATCGGTCCTAACACGCGATTGGCAAAGCCCGGTATAGCGTTAGGTTCCAACACCACCCGAGGAATGCGGAGCAACCAAGCAGCAAAGACCACGGGCAAGCTAAAATACCCGCCGGTCCCAATCACGAGATCGGTTGGAGAGGATCGTAGAATTTGAAGGGAGCGCCAAATGGAGTTAGGGAGAAGCCAAAGGGAGCGAAGCATCTGTCCCATCCGTCGCCCAACAAAACCTTCCACCTGAATCGGCTCTATGCTAAATCCCTCATTACGTAAAATATTGTGTTCCAAGGCCTTGCCGGTTCCTACAAACACAACACCTCCTTCCGGATCATGTTCTTGGAAGGCTTTGGCATACGCGATAGCCGGATACATATGACCTCCTGTCCCACCTGCGGCAATCACGACCCTCATCCGGCAACCTCTGGCTATCAGGGACTTGCTCGCCCCTGCCGGGCAATACTGAGTAATATTCCGATAGCCAACATCGTGGTGAGGAGAGAGGAGCCGCCATAACTTACAAGAGGAAGGGTGAGCCCTTTCGTTGGTAGCATTCCACTGACCACTCCCGCATTGATGAGGGCCTGGATGCCGAGAAGCAGGGTAATTCCAAGCGCGAGATACCGACCAAATACATCCGGCGCTAATGCGGCCACCCGAAATCCTTTACACACTAAAACGGCAAACAACGCCATTAGCCCGACAGTGCCAATCAATCCCAGTTCTTCGCCAATCAGCGCGAGAACGAAATCAGTATGTCCTTCCGGAAGATACAACAATTTTTGCTTGCCCTGTCCCAACCCCACTCCAAAGAAACCACCGTTTTCCAACGCAATGATAGACTGAACGAGCTGATAGCCTGCCCCCTGTCGATCCTGGAAGGGATTCACAAACGTTGTAAACCGTTCCCAACGCTCTGGACTCATGAGGATGAGGGAAAGAAATCCCATCACCAAGGGAATCCCTAAATACACCAAATGTCGCAGTCTCGCGCCAGCCAAATACATCATGCACACGAACACGAGACTGATCACCACAGTACTACCTAAATCAGGTTCCACCAGGATCAACCCACAAAGACTCCCCACAATGACGATCGGAGGGAGGAAACCACGTATCCAATCGGTTACTCGGCGATTCGGGTTTGAGAGAAACGATGCCAGATACAGCACAACCGCTAACTTGGCCATTTCGGTGGGTTGGATAGAAAAGAACCCAAACGTCAGCCATCGACGAGATCCATTGATTTGAGGTCCGATGGCCAACACCAAGAGCAACCCGACCATACAACTCACACATATCAAGGGGACCCATCGTTTCCACTCCCCGTATGGAACTTGTGCTCCAACCAATAACACCACAAACCCCAGGAACATCCATACAATTTGTCGTTGAAGATAATACGTTGAATCCATATGCTTGGTTTCCGCCACGACGCCACTTGCGCTGAACACCATGACCAATCCACCAAGTGACAAGGCTAAGGTAATTCCCAGAATCAATGGATCGATCCGCCTCTGGGGGATACTCAAATTTTCTTGAAATAAATCAGCCCAGACTCGAGAATCACTGTGAGAGTTTTTCCGTCGAAAGAAGGCTGCAATACTCATTTATTGGAGTTCCCCTACGATCCGCTTAAACTCCAGACCCCGATGGTGATAATTGCGAAACATATCGAAACTGGCACAGGCTGGAGAAAACAACACCACATTGCCTTTTGAAGCCAAAGAAACGGCCCGTGACACAGCATCCGTGAGGTTCTCCCCTACCGTCACCGACGTCGTCTGTCCCAACGCCTTGAGGATACGGGGCGCCGCTTCGCCCATGACGACAAGGCCTTGTACTTGACGACGAATAGGATCGGCTAATAACGAAAAATCCCCGCCTTTGTCTTTCCCCCCGAGAATTAATACCACTGGGTCCTTAAAACTCTGCAAAGCCTTAAGGGTGGCATCCACATTCGTCCCTTTTGAATCATTGATAAAGGTGATACCGTTCCATTCACGCACGAATTCCAAGGTATGCTCAAACGTGGGCGTCCGCTGAAAAGCCCGCATGATGTCCTCGATTGAACATCCGCATAACAGGCCTACATTGGTCGCTGCCATGGCATTCGCAAGATTGTGATCGCCGCGCATGGGAATTTCATCACGCTGAGCCACGGTCCATTCCCTTCCCTGTATTCGCGCCTGAATGATATTGCCCTCCAAAAACACACCCTGCCCTATCTTTTGACACAGGCTAAATTCGCACACCGGGGCTTTAAGGTGTGAGCGCATCGATCGCACCACTGGATCGTCGGCATTGATCAACGCCCAATCCTCAGGCGTCTGATTTTCAAATATTCGCTGTTTCGTCGCTCGATATTCCTCTTGGGTGGGATGTCGATCCAGATGATCAGGAGTCACATTTAACAATACGGCAATCCAGGGTCTAAACCGTTTGATGGTCTCGAGTTGGAAACTCGACACTTCTGCGACGATATACTCATAGTCCAGCCTATCTGACGTGACCGGTGGTCTGAAGACCGCTTCACATAACGGAATACCCAGATTTCCACCGACAAATACCTGTTTCCCACTTTGTTGGAGAATTGATCCGATGAGTTGGACAGTCGTACTTTTTCCATTGGTACCGGTGACCGCAATAATAGGAGCCTGGAGCAACCATCCAGCTAATTCAATTTCCCCAATTACTGGAACATCCCGCTGGCGAACCTGTTTAATCGCCGGATGGTCTTTGGAAACTCCAGGGCTGACTACTACGATATCCGCATCCCTCAGCCCCTTCTTAAACTGGCTCCCCAAAAAAATACGAGCCCCTCGCTGTTCATACCCGACTGCCGTGGCCTCAAGTTCTGGAACTGTCTGTTCTTCAACAATCGTAACCTGTGCACCAAGATCTAGGAGGAGATCCGCAGCCGCTCGCCCACTTCGGCCCATCCCAAACACGGTGACATCTACTTCGTGCCAATTCGAAATCGGAAGCACCACATTGGCCTTCACAGCTTCCATGACTCCACTAGGTTCCACCGAGATTCTACGCTTACCGCAATTTCAAGGTGCTGATGCTGAGTAACCCCAGAATGATGGCAATAATCCAAAGCCGAACCACGACTTTAGGTTCTTCCCACCCTTTCATTTCAAAATGGTGATGTAGCGGGGCCATGAGGAAAATACGCTTTCCCCGTGACTTAAAGGACAGTACCTGAAAAATCACAGATACCGCTTCCATGACAAACACGCCGCCAACCAACACCAATAACAATTCATGTTTGCACACCACTGCCACCGTTCCCAACGCCGCGCCGAGTGGCAACGACCCCACATCACCCATAAAGACCGAGGCCGGATAAGTGTTAAACCACAAAAACCCCAGACCAGATCCAATGATGGATGCGGTCAGTACCGATAATTCTCCTGCCCCCTCAATATACGGAATCAATAAATACTCAGAGACCAGTTTATTCCCCACAGCCCAGGCCACGACTGTATACGCCATGGCCGAAATGATGACTGGCCCCACGGCTAGACCATCCAATCCATCTGTCAAATTCACCGCATTAGAACATCCCACAATGACCAAAATGGCAAAAGGAATATAAAAGACCCCAAGGTCTGGCCTGAAATTCTTAAAGAAAGGCACACTTAATTCCGTGGAATACGCCGGGGAAAAGTAAAAAAACAACCCAATTCCTATGGCTATCCCCAATTGCCCCAAGAACTTTTGAAGGGACGTTAACCCTTGGGACTCGCTCCGTAAGATCTTGATGTAATCATCGACAAAGCCGATTAATCCAAAGCCCACAATGGATAACAAGACCAACCACACATAGAAATTGGAAACATCAGCCCAGAGCAAGGTGGCCGACAAGACGGAAAATAGGATCAACATACCTCCCATCGTGGGAGTGCCTGATTTTCCAAAATGGGTTTGTGGACCATCGGTTCGAATCTTTTGTCCTAATCCCAATGTTTGCAACTTTTTAATCATCGGAGGAGCCAAAAAAAAGACAATGAGAAATGCGGTAATTGCCGCATAAATCATGCGAAAACTGAGATAGCGAAAGACATTAAAGATGGCAAAATCGCTATGAAGAGGGTACAACCACAGGTACAGCATAGAATCTATTCCTTGAAGATACGAAAACTTCCTCGCCACAGATGGTTGAATGCATCGCTCATGCGCTCAGATCTTCTCTTAATAGTCCCTTTTATTACGAACATCCTCTTGAGCAATCATGGGTCGCGATATCGGGGCTGTTGAATAATTCAAAATTCTTTCAATGCCGATTGGCTTTGCCATATTCCATGGATGACCAATAGCAAGAGGGAATGTTCAAAAAGGCCGCTGTCTCACCCGCTCAGCCCGGGTGCGCCAAGACGCACCTTTTCTCAGACAAGGCCGCAGGGCTTTTGGCGCGCGGAGCGTACAGATGAGTACGTGAGCACGACAAAAGGCCGAGAACGCCGCTGGCGGACTTTTTCAACATTCCGATTTCCTAACATGATGACCGAGGGCGAACAGCATCGAGCACTCTTTCCATTTTGGCCCCCCGCGAAGCTTTAATGAGAACCACGTCACCCCGCTTCACTATCCTTTTCAACACCTCTCCCGCTTCTCGGGCATCCTTGACCACGGAGACATGGGTCTTCCCTCGAACCTTCCGTGCGCCTATTTGCATCGCAGCACCCAATGTTCCACAGGCGATCAAATGCGTGACATGATGGTTGGCGGCATAGCGCCCCACCTCCTGATGAAACTGGGCTTCCTTTGGTCCTAACTCAAGCATGTCTCCTAACACCGCAATCGTCCTTCGCGCGGGATCCAGATCAACTAACAAATCCAAGGCAGCTTTTACGGAAGCCGGATTGGCGTTGTAACAATCGTACAAATATATCACTCCTCTCCACCGGCGAATTTCCGACCGCATGGGCGCTGAACGAAACTTCCCAAGTCCCGACACAATGTCATCACCGGAAAATCCATAGGCACACCCCACGGCAGCCCCAGCTAAGGCATTGGCAATATTGTGGGAACCCATCGTTCGTATCCTGACTCGCTTGGCCTTTTTTCGCTTAGGCAAACACAACAGAAAGTCAGTTCGCCATCCATTCCACACCACCTCAGTTCCCCGCACATCCGCACCACCGGAAAATCCAAAGGAGACAATAGGACTCCTGGCTTTATGAGAAAATCGTTCAAAATACCGATCGTCCGCATTCAAAAAAGCTATCCCATCTGGAGGCAACCACGGGAGCAACTCAGCCTTCGAAGCTGCGGACCGCCCAATTGTGCCAAAAAATTCCAAATGATCAGGGCCAACATTTGTGATAACCCCCGAAGTAGGGCTGGCTATTTCACAAAGCCGAGTGGTCTGGCCCACCTGATCTACCCCCATTTCAATCACCGCAGCTTGATGTCTCGAATGCAGACCTAAGAGCGTCTTGGGAACACCAATGGCATTATTAAAATTCCCTTGAGTTTGATGAATGTGCCAGCGAGTTGCCAAAACACGACTCACCATTTCCTTTGTCGTGGTTTTGCCATTACTACCGGTGATCGCAACCACAGGAATGGAAAATCTTGCCCGGTGAAATTTGGCCAAATCCTGATACGCCCGTAAGGTATCGGTAACCCCAACAACTGTAATCGGATACCAACCCGGCTTTCCTCCACGTATACACACTTCTCTCGCCCAAGCCTCTTCAACGACCACCCCCCTGGCGCCCATTTGGGAAGCCTTCCTAACGAAATCGTGCCCATCAAATGTCTGCCCTTTCAAAGCCAGAAAAAGATCACCTGGCTTGATCTCCCGAGAATCCGTTTGCACTCGCGGAAAGGCCGAGAGTTGCCTCCCTCTAGCGACTATGGTCCCTTGAGTCGCAGAGAGCACTTCGTCCACCTCAAACGTTGCCATGGAGCATGTCCGGGCTACAAGCAGCCCATTCGTTGACATATGGCTTTTCTGGCTTCTTCCCGATCATCAAAATGAACTTTTTGTGTTCCAATGATTTGGTAATCTTCATGACCCTTTCCAGCAATCAGTACCAGATCGCCAGGCTTCGCTTCCTGGATGGCTGCCTGAATGGCTTGGGCTCGATCTGCAATTACCTGATATGGGCACCGTTCACCAGGAGGCAACGCCTGAATTCCTTCTTCGATATGAGTGAGAATAGTGTGAGGATCTTCCGTCCGTGGATTATCGGAGGTCAAAATCACCACATCACTGTTCTTCACTGCCGCCTGTCCCATCTTGGGTCGCTTTCCAATATCCCGATCCCCTCCGCACCCAATCAGGGTAATAATCCGTTTTTGTTTGACCATCTGTGTCGCTTGCAGCAATCGTTGCAATGCATCTTCCGTATGGGCGTAATCCACTACCACCGTAAACTCTTGGCCCTCATCTATCCGTTCAAAGCGACCAGGAACCTTTGCCAAGGATTTCACCGCGATTTCAATCAACGAAGGAGGCATCCCCATTTCCAATCCTATTCCAATAGCAGCTAAGAGATTGGACACATTGTGTTCCCCAACCAAGGGGCTTTTTATCTTCATACGACCGAAAGGACTGATGACCTCACATTCCGTTCCTTCCAATCTAAGCTGAAGCGCTTTGGCTTGAATATCCGCTCGGGAGTGTATGCCAAACGTCCAAACCGGTATGGGACATTTCTGAAGAATCAACGGAGCCCGCTCATCATCCACATTGACGAGCGCGCGTTTGGGGCCAGATTTCTGACTGCTCCTGACACAGTCCGTAAACAACCGAAGTTTGGTCTGAAAATATTGGTCTAGCGTCTGGTGGAAATCTAAATGATCTTGAGTCAGATTGGTAAACACGACAACATCGAATTCACAACCAGTCACTCTATCTAATTCCAAGGCATGCGAAGACACCTCCAATATCCCCACATCCACACCAGCATCAACCATAGCTGCCAACATTTCCTGAAGCTCTACAGGAGCAGGGGTGGTATGTGACGCTACTCGACGTTCGTTTCCAAATACATACCCTACCGTCCCCAACAATCCCACTCGATGGCCCTGAGCTTCCAACAGTGATTTGGCCAGATGGGTGACAGTTGTCTTCCCATTGGTGCCCGTAACCCCCACCATTTTGAGTTGAAGTGACGGCATCCCATACAGGCGGGAGGCGAGCAACCCTAAGGCCTTGCGAGAACTTTTTACACGAATGATGGCAGAGGATGGTCCTTCTGGCCTAGATTCCCACCGCCCATCCCGTTCTTCTTCGACGACGACCCCGACTGCCCCATGAGTTTGAGCCTGACTCACAAATTCATGCCCATCTTGATGCTCCCCCTTAATCGCCACAAATACCGAGCCAGATGTAACCTTTCGAGAATCTTCCGTGAGGGACATCACTTCTTGATAAAGATCTCCCTGAGCCCCGACCACATCCAACGGAACGATTAATTCTTGAAGCGTCACGGCTTATTGAGGGTTGAAGAATATGGTGACGCCACCATCCACGCAACATTCTTCAACATACGCCAACTTGTTCTTTTTCTTGCCACCATATTTCGACAACCTCAATAATGCACAAGCAAAGAATGTCTGGAAGAAGGGTTCGGTGGGGCGGAAGCCGTCCGAATGGTCCGGGCTCCGCCCGGCAAGACTCCCAAGTGCGGCAAGACTCGTTTGGCGACTTTCCGAAAAACCGGTGCAGCAATTTCTCCACCCCAATTTCCTACTTCTGGTTCATCAATAACCACAAGCATCGTGAGACGAGGCTGATGGGCTGGAACAAATCCTACAAATGACGCAATCACCTTGGAGGATGAGTAGGATCCGGTTTCCGGGTCAATTTTCTGAGAGGTCCCCGTTTTTCCAGCCACTTGATAGTCCGCCAACTTGGCACGTTTGCCCGTGCCTTTATTAACTGCAGTTTCCAGAATGTGACGTAAGAGACCAGCTGTTTCTTCAGAAATTGGTCGCCGCTTGGGTTGTGGATTTTGGATCAGAACAGCTCGTCCCTGGTCATCTAAGACTGAGGCGCCCACATAGGGCGTCATCAACCAGCCCCCATTAGCCACCACCGACATGGCCGTCACCATTTGAATAGGGGTGACCGCAATTTCCTGTCCCATCGCGATGGAGGACAGACTCCGGCCACTCCACTTGTTAAGATCGTGTAAAATCCCAGAAGATTCGCCTGGGAGATCGATGCCAGTTTTCTCCCCAAATCCAAACGCCCTTAAATACTGAAATACGCGCGACCGCCCCAAATCTACGGCTACCTTAATGACACCCACATTGCTAGACTGGGCGACTGCCTCTGAAAATGTCATCCAACTCGATTTGGCCGGATCATGAACTATGGTCCCTGCCACCGGCATTTGTCCCTCTCCACCATAAATCAACGTATCGGGAGCCATAATTTGCTCCTCTAGTGCAGCCGCAGCCACCACAATCTTCAAGGTGGATCCAGGTTCATAGGGGTCGGTGACAGCACGGTTTCGCCGTTGTTCTGGTGCAAATTTCCCAAAGTGATTCGGGTCAAACGTGGGCTGAAGAGCCCAAGCCAAAATGGCCCCAGTCAAGGGATCCATAATCACGATACTCCCGGATTTGGCTCGACTCTGCTTTAACGCCTTCGCTAATTCCTCCTCAGCAATAAACTGAACAATTTCATCGATCGTCAGGGTCAGGTGATAGCCCATCCGAAGATTATGAACATCCTGATGGTGAGGGGGAGCGATCTTACGCCCCAACGCATCTCGCTGGTATTTCTTGAGATTTTGTTCCCCACGCAAATACGGTTCGTATTGAAACTCGATCCCTTCCAATCCTTGGCTATCAATTCCGGCAAATCCCAAAATATGAGAAACCAACGCCCCTTTGGGATAAAAACGATGAGGCTCTTTGATCACCTCCAACCCTGGGATTTTCATCGACTCCAGTTTCTTGGCCATACGGTCCGGAATATGTCGTTTCACCCACACGTATGGTTGACCTCGCGAAAAAAGGTCACGCAGGTGCTCCACTGGCATTTGCAAGACCGGCCCCAGTTCCCGTGCCATTTGTTGTGGGTTTTGAAGAGAACCGGGGTTAACATACACGGAGGGCACCTCAACGTTAAGGGCCAGCGGATGTCCTTGACGATCGAGGATGACTCCCCGATCAGGCTTGATTATCACAGTCTTCTGATGCTGCCGTTGTGCCTGATGGGCTCCAGCCTCGGCTTGAATAACCTGCAAATAAAACAGCCGGCACCCAATAAGGGCAAACCCACAGAGCAGGCCTAAACAGACGATGCCACTTCTCATCCTGCAGACAGGATGAATATCCTGCGCTGGTTTTTTCATGGTAAATCCAAAACGGTATCGGAAAATTCACGGACTAATTGCATTGCAAAGCCCCCCTCCGACTCAGAAGGGGGCACGGTGTCAAGAGAAACCATAACAATCTGCCCCTCTTGAGGAACAATGAACCCCAATTCCCTGTGTGCTCGACCAGCAATCCGTTGTGGATCAGTTAACCTGGATAATTGGACTTGTAGACTTTCCCGCTCTCTTTTTAGAACCACACGCTTGTTCTCTAAATTTTCTATTTCATACCCCAATCGCCACATGTCCATTTTTACACCCACATAAAGGAGACACCACACTCCCAACAAAATCATGATGCCGAGACACATATTTTTTCTCATATCTGGACTCCTTCTGATAGCCGCTGGACCACACGTAGCTTCGCACTCCGGGCTCGCGGGTTTTGTCGAACTTCTTCTTCACCCGGCCTTAGGGGTTTTTTGGTCAATAGCGAAATTTGCGGAAGAGCGCCTCCCGCTAATGAACGAAAGGTGTGTTTGACAATACGATCCTCCAACGAGTGAAAGGCCACGACACACATACGTCCCCCTTCCTTTAACAAACTCACCCCATCTCGCAAGGCTGGTTCTAAAAGATCTAATTCCTGGTTCACCCGAATTCGCAGGGCTTGAAAGGTCCGAGTTGCACAGTGTATTCGCCCCCTTTTATAGGCGAGGGGAACAGCCTGCTCGATCACCGCCACAAGGGATTGAGTGGTGAGCAAGACCTTGATTTTTCTGGCTTGAATAATCGCGTGGGCAATTCGTCGGGAAAATCGTTCTTCTCCTAACGAAAAAATAAGGTCAGCTAACTCCTTTTCCGGAAGAAGGTTAACCAAATCTCCCGCCGTTGGCCCTTGAGTTTGGTCCATACGCATGTCCAAAGGCCCGTCGCAGGAAAAACTGAATCCTCGTTCTGGTCGGTCCAACTGCAAGGAGGATACTCCTAAGTCAAAAACAATCCCCTCAACTTTTTGAATCCCTGCTTGCTCCACAAATTGTCTAATGTGGGAGTAATTCCCATTTAATATCTTTACAGATGCCTCATAAGGCTTTAAATTTTTTTCCGCATAAGCCAGGGCTTCAGAATCCCTATCCAAAGCAAGAATATAAGCATTTTTGCCTGCTTTTTCGAGAATTTTTAGAGATGTGCCCCCAGTTCCCAATGTACAATCGACGTAGGTCCCTCCTGGTGTTGGATTGAGCCAAAGACAGATTTCTTCAACAAGAACAGGAGTATGGACATTATTCATTCATTATTTTGCATATTATTGATCCATTTTATGGCACTTTATCCCACCTGCCAAGTATACATTTGCTGCGCATGTTGTCAAGTATTAGAGTTTTCGCCCGCCAAGCAGAGAAATAAGAGGCTGGAAAATCCGGTAGCTGGAACCTATAAAACAGGGAAATTTGGAGGTATCTTGTTTTGCCCTTTCCGTAGAATGGTCCTCATGGTTAAGGATATAGGGTGTAGAGCATTCTTGGAAAGGGAATAGTTTCGCGAACATGATCTAGGCCACAAACCCACGCCACAACTCGTTCAATTCCCATTCCGAACCCGGCATGGGGAACACTCCCATATCGTCGCAAATCCACATACCATCTGAACGCCTCTTCAGGAAGTTGATGGTCTTGAATTTGAGTCCGTAAAACCTCCAAATCATGAATTCGTTGCCCTCCTCCAATAATCTCTCCATACCCTTCGGGGGCCAACATATCCATACACAAGGCTAAATCTGGGCGTTCAGAGTCCCTGGCCATATAAAAGGCCTTCGCAGCTGCGGGATACCGGTGGACCAAAACAGGACGATCAAATGCATGGGCCAAGAGTGTTTCTTCCTCACTTCCAAAATCATCACCAAATTTAATGGAAATCCCTTGTTCCTGAAGCCGCGCAATCGCTTCCTCATACGTAATTCTTGGAAATGGTGGCACCATGGCTTCTAAGGCAGGAATATCTCGTTCCAATACTTCTAATTCTGTTCGACGAGTCTTTAAAACCTGTGTGATAACCGTAAACACTAACTCTTCGGCAATCTGCATGACATCCAGCAATTCCGCGTAGGCTATTTCGGGTTCGACCATCCAAAATTCCATGAGGTGTCTTCGAGTTTTGGATTTTTCGGCGCGAAACGTGGGGCCGAAACAGTACACCTTCCCAAATGCTGCCGCGGCCGCCTCCCCATACAATTGGCCGCTTTGGGCCAAATACGCCACTTGATCAAAATATTGCGTCTGAAACAGAGTCGTCGTCCCCTCACAAGCATTGGGAGTAAAGATCGGCGTATCAATGAGTGTAAAGTCTCGTTCATCAAAAAAGTTCCGACAGGTCCTGATGATTTCATGGCGAACCCGTAAAATAGCGTGTTGCCGTCTCGAGCGCAGCCATAAATGCCGATTTTCCATTAAAAACCCTACCCCATGCTCCTTGGGTTGGATCGGAAAGGGTTCTGCAAGGTGCACCACCTGGAAACTTGCAACATCAAGCTCAAATCCGCCAGGTGCCCTGGCATCTTTCCTAGGCTTGCCGGTCACCACCACGGAGGACTCCTGGGTAACCTGACTGGACAGGGCAAATTGGTCCTCTCCCACTGTTTCCTTCGTGACAATAGTTTGAAGATCTCCCGTGCCATCACGTACCGTTAAAAAGCTGAGTTTTCCACTTGATCTCCGATGACGAAGCCACCCCTTAATGGTAATATCTTGCCCTTCATACTTCGAAATTTTTCCAATGGATACCACCCGTTGTTCAGTCATCGCCACACTCCATTACAGTCATACCAGGAATGAATTGACAGTCAGAAAATTCAATCGCTATGATGAGACATCTACAAGGAGTTACTTAGAAAATAGGGAGGTCTTTACATATGAGTTACACTATCACAGTCCGTGAATTAAAAACTCGCCGAGAAAATGGTGATCAGGTTTATTTATTAGACGTTCGCGAACCCCATGAATATTCGATGGCCAAAATAGACGGGTCCGTGTTGATCCCCTTAGGTGAACTGCCGAATTCCCTTAGCAAATTAGATCAAAACGCGGAAATCGTGGCGTATTGTCATAAAGGTATGAGAAGTGCCGACGCCGTGGGATTTCTCCTCCAACAAGGCTTTTCCAATGTCAAAAACCTGATTGGGGGAATCGAAGCGTGGTCTATTGAAATTGACGCTTCAGTGCCTCGGTACTAAGCCGCCACTTATAGCTATTTTCAAAATTCATAAGCCCTACAACTTTCTCAGCAATGTGTTCATTAAAATATGTCAATAGCTATATGACTTCACTAATGCTTAGAAGAACGCCGTAGAGGTCATTCCCTTCACCTGACTTGGCCCTGAAAAAATTCAACTGTTCTTTTGAGCCCATCCAGCAACGATACTTGAGGCTCCCAACCAAATCCCTTTCCAATCTTCCTCACATCCAAGACACTGCGAAATTGTTCACCCTTCTTGGCCGCACCGTATAAATCTTTGCAGGAACTTTTTGTTAATTCCTTAATAATCCCATAACATTCGTTCACTGACGTTTCCTGCCCAGTTCCCACATTCAAAATCCCCCGACTATCTTCTCCCAGAGTCACCATCACAGCTTCCACCACGTCATCGACATAGACAAAATCTCTTGTCTGCTTTCCGGTACCATTGATGATGGGTTGGCCCCCATCTAACATTTTCTTTGAAAAAATGGCCATGACACCTGCCTCGCCTTCGGGATTTTGCCTTGGTCCATAGACATTCGCAAATCGTAGGGCGACGTACCGGAGGCCCATGGCATTTTCGTAATAGGCCAGATATTTTTCCCCGGCCAATTTACTGATCCCATAAGGAGAAAGAGGATCCGTTCGGTGAGATTCTGATGCCGGAAAAACCTCCTGTTCCCCATACACCGCTCCCCCGGAAGAAGCAAAGGAAATCTTCCGGACCCCATTTTTTACCGCATGCTCTAACAGATTGATCGTTCCTAAAATATTCACTTCTGCGTCAAAGCTAGGATCTTCCGTTGAACGTCGGACATCCATTTGCGCCGCCAGATGCACCACAATTAATGGACGCTCGTTTTTAAAAACTCGTTCAATCCGTTTGCTCTGGATATCCATTTTGTAAAATTTTGCTTTTTTATTGACCTGTTTTCGTTTCCCCGTAGAGAGATCATCAATGACAATGACATCATTCCCTTCCTGAACCAGCCGATCTACGACATGAGATCCTATAAACCCTGCTCCTCCTGTCACAAGAACCTTAGTAGCCATGTACTGAACTCTCCTTCCTTTTTGCTATATACCTAATTTCAAAGAACACATTTCTAAGAAAGTAGCATGGTTTATTCTTGTTGAAAATAGCTATGACAGAAGTCGCAGAATCAAAAAAAAGACAAAAGACTTTCCTCATTTTTATTCCTTACGTTTCCGTTCCAGATTTTTTCAGACCCACCAACATCTCTTTATTCCCTTTTTTGCCTAACACCGGAGAATCCATCACTCCAATGATATCTAAATGAAGGAAACCCGCATACGCGACAAAACTGTCTCTCACCTGTTGACGCAAAGCCTCAGCTCGAACAATGCCTCCTTTGCCGACTTGACCTTTTCCGACTTCAAATTGTGGCTTGACCAATACGACAAGATACGCTTGCTCATTTAGTACGGGGAGAATCACAGGCAAAACCAATTTGAGGGAAATAAAGGAAACATCAATGACCGCTAAATCTACCGGACCTGGGATATCTTGGGAGCGCAGGTTTCGAATATTAAATCGATCCATGACGACCACTCGGGAATCTGTCCGCAACCGCCAATCCAACTGACCGTACCCCACATCAATCGCATACACTCGGCGAGCGCCCCGTTGTAACACGCAATCAGTAAAACCACCCGTGGAGGCACCGACATCCATCACCACGGCATCCGAGCAATTGATCGAAAAAGCCTCTAAGGCTGAGCCCAATTTCTCTCCTGCACGACTGACATATTGCCACTCGGGCTTGGTAATTTCGAGCGCTACATCCCTCTGGAAAAGTCTTCCAGGTTTATCAATAAGGAGACCATCAACCCTCACGCGACCAGCAAGGATGAAGCGATAAGCTTGTTCTCGACTTGAAACCAACCCCTGGGTGACCAAAAGCGAGTCCAAGCGTTGTTTTGATGGCTTTTTGACCAAAATCGAAGACTGAATAGACTTCATGGCCGTGCAGGTGAGACTAGCCTACCATTTTGGAAGAGAAGAAAAAATGGGAAGATGGCTATGACTCGGTTGAAGGAGTATCCTCCAGAGAAAATGCTTGTAAGCGTTTTCGCCCATCCTTGTCTTGCACAAGGATTTCTACTTTTTGTTCGGCATCATCCAACATTTTCAAACAGGTCTTGGAAAGTTTGACTCCTTCTTCAAAAATCCGCAAGGAGTCATCTAACGAAAGTTCACCCCCCTCCAACTCAGCAACGATCGTTTCCAAGCGTGACAAGGCTTTTTCAAATTTTAATACCGCCATGGATATACCCTTACTTCTGCCTCCCACACACGAATCCTCATCCTGATCCCTATGGCTCTACATTAAGAGCATTATAGCCAGGTCTTATGACGAATCAAAAGCTCCCGCCTCATTTCGGTGGATAAACTTTTTCCACCGCGCACAATAATTCACCCTCATACAGTCTTGCTCGAACTGAGGCCCCAATCTCTATATCTGTTGATTTCTTTAGGACTTTTCCATCTTTAGCCACCTTGACGATACTATACCCTCTCGCTAAGACTGCCAGGGGACTTAACTGGTGGAGCTGAGAAATACCCAGCCGCACACGGTGGTGTTTCTCTTGAATTTGGCCTTGTAATCCTCGAACCAATCGCCCCTCTAACTCCCCCAACGCGTTTTGATGCCGACGTACTTTAAAGGAAGGATTCCCTTCCCAAATCGCTGATTGATAACCTAACAATAGTACGTGAAAAGTCCGACACCAATGTTTCACCCTCACATACAGCTGCCGTTCTAATTCATCGACACGTTGCATAAAATGTCCAATCATCAAACGAGGTTCAGGTAAACCACGACACAGGCTCTGAGTCCGGACTGTCCACGCTGAGATCATACTCTTCAGGGACCGTTCCAGCCTGTTTCGAAAAAAGCCAATCTGTGATTTAACCGTCGAACAATCTGGAACCACTAATTCAGCGGCGGCAGAAGGGGTAGGTGCACGACAATCGGCAGCCAAATCCGCAAGCGTTACGTCAATTTCATGTCCAACAGCCGACACCACTGGAATTCGAGAAGAGATGATGGCTCGTACCACGATTTCTTCATTGAACGCCCATAAATCTTCCGCCGATCCTCCCCCTCGTCCAATAATCAAAATATCCAAATCACCCATTTGGTTTAACATCTGAATCGCCCGAACAATTTGGCCAGAAGCCTGTCCACCCTGAACAGCCACGGGGGCAATCAAGGTCCGAGCCAGCGGCCATCGTCGCCGCATAATGGTCAGCAAATCGTGAATAACCGCGCCAAAGGGGGAAGTGACTATCCCAATACGTTGAGGATACGGAGGGAGAGGTCGCTTCCGCGATATATTAAACATCCCTTCAGCATCTAATTTCGCCTTCAGTTGCATAAACGCTAATTGCAACGCACCCATGCCCTTGGGTTCCACAGCTTCAACCAGCAATTGGTAGTCTCCTCTGGGTTCATAGACCGAAAGCCGCGCAAACACTAAAACCTCCAACCCATCTTGAAGCGCAAACTTTAATTGGGTAGCCTGACTTCGAAACATCACAGCTCGAATTTGGCTAGCGGGATCTTTTAAGGAAAAATATTGATGGCCTGAGGAGGGACAGCGAAGATTTGAAATCTCCCCTTCAACCCAGAGCGAGGGAAAATGTTGTTCCAAATTCGAACGAATGTGTCTCGTGAGATCCGAGACGGTCATCAAAGGAGGGAATAACCCTGACACCAGAATTGCGTTATTCAAACAAACGAAGACGAGTGATATGGTTGGTTTTGCCAGTGGCCTGGTCTAATTCCAATACTGCCGCACTCAAAATAGACGGGCCAGTAGCCACCTCAAACCTCCGCGGAAGTTGTGTCAGGAATTTTTGAATCACCAAATTGGGCTTCATGCCAATGACAGAATGTAGGGGGCCAGTCATTCCCACATCTGTCATATAGCCAGTGCCCTGTGGCAAAATTTGTTCGTCCGCAGTTTGAACATGCGTATGGGTTCCCAGCACCGCAGAAACTTTGCCATCCAAGAAATAGCCCATAGCCATTTTCTCCGATGTGGTTTCTGCATGCATATCAACAAGAATATGGGAAGTTTGGGTGGTCAATTGAGCAAGTTCTCGCTCCGCAACCCGAAAAGGACAGTCCACCATTGGCATAAACACCCGTCCCATAAGTTGCAATACACCCAAGCGTTCTCCTTGAATAGTTTCGATAACACACACTCCTTTTCCGGGTACACCATCTGGATAATTGGCTGGACGAATCACACGATGCTCTTTTTGCAAATACTCCATAGCTTCCCGTTTATCCCAAGCGTGATTCCCTAAGGTAATGGCGGAAAGACCAAGGTCAAAAAGTTCCTCAGCAATATCTTGCGTAATGCCAAACCCCCCCGCCGCGTTTTCACCATTTCCCACCACGACATCAAGGTCGAAATCCTCGATGACCTTCGGCAGGTGCTTTAAGAGCACTCGTCGGCCTGGTTCGCCCATAATATCCCCGATAAACAGAATCTTCATGTCAATTGTTTATTGGCTCATAAGGCACTACTTGGCAAATTCAATAAAACGATTTTCACGAATGACTGTAACCTTGATTTGCCCAGGATAGGTGAGTTCCTGTTCAATCTTTTTGGCTAAGTCTCGCGATAGAGCAAAACTTTCACCATCATTTAATTCTCCCTGGCGAATGATTACTCGGACTTCCCGTCCCGCTTGAATCGCATAGGCCTTATCCACACCGGGAAAACCAGTCGCCAAGGATTCCAATTTTTCCAAACGTTTCACATAGGCTTCTAATGTCTCACGCCTGGCCCCTGGGCGCGCCGCTGACAACGCTTCGGCTGCAGCCACGAGCACCGCTTCAGGACACAGTGGCTCAACTTGTTCATGATGGGCGGCGATGGCATTCACAATGAGATCGGACTCTCCATACTTTTTAGCCATTTCAGCCCCCAGCATGGCATGCGTGCCTTCTTCTTCATGACTCACAACTTTTCCAATATCGTGAAGCAAAGCACCACGTTTTGCCAATTTCACATCCAAGCTCAATTCTGAAGCCATAATCCCACAAATATAGGAAGCTTCCCGTGCATGGTATAAATTATTCTGTCCATAACTGGTTCGGTATTTCAGTCGACCTAAAAGCTTGACTATCTCGGGATGAAAGTCTGAGAGACCCACCTCAAAAATGACTTTTTCAGCCTCATCCCGCATCAATTTATCCAGATCGCCCTTGACCTTCTCCACGACCTCTTCAATGCGGGTTGGATGAATCCGCCCATCCTGCATTAAACGTTCTAAGGCGATTTTGGCCACCTCTCTACGGAGTGGATCAAACCCGGATACAATGACCGCCTCAGGAGTTTCATCAATGATGAGATCTACCCCCGTCGCCGCCTCCAGCGCCCGAATATTTCGCCCCTCTCGACCAATAATTCTCCCCTTCATCCCATCATTGGCAAGAGGCACCACGGAAATCGTGGCTTCATTCACATAGTCCCTGGTAATCCGCTGAATGGATCGAGTCACAATTTCACGGGCTTCCCGATCAGCAGTTTCCTTGGACTCATCCAAAATTCGTTTCGTCGACAGAGCCGCATCCATACGGGCTTCAGCCTCAATTTCACTCAATAGCTGGCGTTTGGCTTCATCAGCCGTGATTCCAGCCACCTGTTCCAGAGCGACCCGATGTTCTTTAATGGCTTGCTCGCAAGCGGCTGTCTGCCTTACTGATTCCTCTTCCTTATCCCTAAGAACTCGCTCCTTTCGCCTCATCTCTTCATCGCGTCGATCAAATTGATTCACCTTGTGTTCCAAGGTCTCCTCCCGTTGGTGGAGCTTGCGATCTGCTGCCTGAATCTCATTCCGTTTTTCTTTTTCTTTTGCCTCAAGTTCAGACTTAGCCTGGAACAGACGATCTTTCGCTTCAATCTTGGCTTCCTTAATTATATTCTCAGCCTCCCGCTGTGCATTTTGGCTGAGCTGGTGAATTTGGTCCTGCACTTCGGCGCGACGTTTAGAATCCATCGTCTGTTGAACCACTTTAAACAACACAAACCCAACACCCGTTCCAATTAAACCTACAAGAAGTATGGGGATTATCGTTTCCATCAGTTAACTCCTATTCGTTTCCACTATTCACACATCGGAGAAAAGCTTAGGCGCGCCTTTTCCCAATGGGAGGAACAATGGCATCCACAAAACCATGGACGGCTTTCAAAAGGAAAGGAAAGAGGAGAAAGGGAGAAGTGTCTATCTTGACGGGATAGAGAAAAACCGTGGGTAGGGCACGAGTAAGAAACCTCTTGGAAAACTTTTAGAACAAGAAAGGGTCTTTCTACCCATCCAACAACTTACTGGATGGACCCACCTTTCTTTGTTGTGTGCAGTGAGAGACGGGAATGGATTCATTGTGCGCCAGCAGACTGAAATGTTCAGGTCAAAAGGCGAGCCGTTCCCCCGGAAAAGTTTCCCTTCCTGCCTCATCTTCAAATTCCAAGAATACCATTGCTCAAATAATTGTTTCCAAACTCGTTCGATGCCATAACACCACAAACCCCCAATGACTATAAAAAAGCTTGCCATAGGGGGTCTCCAATTTCTTTCCATCTGAAAGGATGAAATTCCTTTCTTTCTTTGAAATTCAATAACTTATAATACCATAAAATATCAGAACTCTCCCATGTATTTCAATCATGGGGGAGTTGGCGTGGGGCAAAAATCATCGGCCCCAAATCTAAAACTCTTGGGATAACACACTCAACCGGTTGTTTTGGAAGGAAATATCCTACAACTTAGTAGAGAGGAAGGAAAAAACAGAACGAAAAGCTTAATTCGGGATAGACTCTAAATGCTTGTCAATCGTTTCAAGTAAAATTTGCGCGCGACGCTCAATCTCTGCTTCTCCCACCGTGGGTTCCCGCCTCTGTCGAAAAAGCTGGTCAGTAATATTTATGGCCGCTAAAATTGCTAACTTCGTTGGGGTACTGGTTTGTGTTTTTTGGGTTA
>JAZFZJ010000141.1:0-3211 GCA_036443915.1 Nitrospirales bacterium | reverse complement strand
CCCCACGCTAATAAACTTTCCATAGTAGATCCCTCGTTTCAGTCAGGTGAATAATTGAATAAGGTGGTCAATGGAGTGGACGGGAGCCCTAAACGAGGACCTTGACCAGGGCATAGAGCACAACGGTCAGCACAAAGCCTGCGGTGATGGTGCCAGAAATGGTATCGAGCGGATTGCCCATTGTTTTCCTCCTTTTATTGTTCGTGAAAGGGAATGTTGAAAAAAGTCGCCAGCGGCGTTCTCGCCATTTCGCCGTGCTCACGTACTCGATGTACGCTCCGCGCGTCCAAATGGCTGCGGCCTTGCTGGACGGACTTTTTTGAACATTCCCGCCAGCTCTTGCTATCGATTCGACCTCATGCATTTATGTGCGATGTGTGAGAAATATTCAACACCCCCTGAAATGAAGACCCGTTGGTATGGTGTGGCATATGGGAATGTTGCCTACATGGTTCTGACAGTCTAGCGTAACGTAGACGGTCCTTCTTGTTCAAGATGAAGGGTTGCAGGCGAAGGAAATAAGTTATCCAGAAGAGGCACGACGTTTTTGGGTGGAAGGCGGGGATGGCAGGCAGAAACGCCAGCGTTTTTGCGCCCATTCTCCCGCATAGTCCACGCCAATTCGAGAGAGGGCCTGGATCTGTTTTCTTGAAATGGTCTGACCGCGATCTTCAATCCAGAGGGTAGTGCCGAGTGTGGCATCCAAGGCGTTGTGGCTTCGGTCTATCTCAAGAAATTTGCATACGCGGCCTGGCCCATCAATGCGCCTTGGGTAGGGAGCCGAGTGCGTTGGCTCTTGAACTTCAAGGCCCCGTATTAAAATCGCCGCAGGAAAATCTACCTGCTCTGTCACGAGATTGAGGCAATGGTACATCCCATAGATGAGATACACATAGGTAAAGCCTGGAGCCCCAAACAATATTTCAGTTCGTTTTGTACGTCCCTTTGAAGCATGACAGGCTTTGTCCTTTGGTCCCACATAGGCTTCCACATCGACAATGCGGGTGTGTAGTTGCCCAGTGGATGTTTCACGGATGAGAAACTTCCCTAATAGTTCTTTGGCCACTTTCAACGTCGGCCGATTAAAAAATGCTCGCGGTAAAGGGGTAAGGGACTTTTTGGTCATATGGGCTTAGGTGACATGGTCTCCATAGGGGGGAAGGGTAGTCAATCGACCATCATCACGCGGGCCCCCAACGGTGAAGTGATAGAGCGATTGCCATGTGGTCTGTGGATAGAAGCCGAACACACGATGGACGGGATCATCAAAAAAGCAGCCGATGCCAGTTGAACGGATCCCAGCGGCTTCAGCTTCTAAGTATAAAATTTGGCCGATGAGGCCGGTTTCCCAAAATAGGCGTTTATAAAACCAGGGCCCATGGTGTTCTAAGCTTTCATCGAACTCGGCGACCATCCCTAAGGCAAAGGCGCTGTCGCTGGCAATTTCTTGTCCGCAGCTAAGCTGCATGGACAGGTTTTGTGCGTTCCCTTCTTCCAAGAGATACAGCTGAAGATTGGCTGGACATCCCTCCGGAGTCGACCAAAGGAATTGCTCGTGCATTGCCGGTTGAAAGTAGGAAACCGGACGTTGTGTTGGATTTCGGTTGAGCCAATAGAGTCCAGGCGGCAACCCATCAATACGATGCACAAACATCGCGAAGTGAATAGTAGGATTCCAGGGCAGCGCATCCCAGGGCATAGGACGTTCCGCCACCGGTAAATTTCCGTTTGGCATGATGCGTTGCAACATGAGGAAAAAACGATCAGCGGAAAGGCTGGTGTGTCCGTCAAAGGAAACAGCGCTTCGGCGTTGGTGAATGATTTGTCCGGCAAGATCTGATGCTGAGCCCCCCTCACCTTCATCTCTCCCTCCCGTTTGGGGAGAGGGGGATAGAGGAAGAGCTGTAGCTTGGTTTGAGTGTTTCCAGGAAGCTTCTGTCACCTCATCGATTATCTCCCAAGGCACAGGCTCATCTTTGCTCAAACGATTCGCTGTTCCTTGCCACTCTCCTGAGGACAGTACGTGATCAGAAGGCTTTTCCAAGGCTAAATTCAGAGCTGGCAGGGAGGTGGTGGTTCTCGGCCAAACTGCCGCCAAGATTTCAGGGTATTCCCGTTCCGCATGTTGGAAATCCTGTGTGCGATGTAGGCCTAAGAGATGTTCAACGGTCTCATCTGTCGTGCCAGTTAAGACCACCAGATTCCATCCCAAGGTGGCGGCGGCAATTCGCATGGTGCCAATGGCATGGCCTATGTCATGTTGGCAATATCGAAACGCGCGTTCTCCATATTTCCACGCTTCGCGCCAATGGATCGAGGTGAGCCCAACGAGAAATCCTTCAGTGGGGATTTCTTGTAAAATGGCATTGGCTGTTTCAGGGGGAAGGGACCAGCGTTTTTCCAGTCCATGTTCCTTCGGGGCATAGTGGTAGAGCCCTGGGTCGAGAGAGAGGTGAGGGAGGTCTCCCACAAACACATATCCCTCCGTAGGATGGAGGTTCCCACTGGAGGGGTTGCTTCTCAGTGCCCAGCGAGTGCCGTTATATTCCTTCCAGGCTGTTAACGATAAAGCATATTCAAAAAAACGAGACAAAGTCCTCAGGGTGATAGGCTGGGTTGGGTTGCCATGTAAGTCAAAAAGGGACTCGTAAAGTGGAGATGGCGGGCCCTCCTCCAGCGTGAGATGAGGTAAGGAAATAAGCGGTGCCCCTTCGAAACGCCGAAAGGGGTCAGGCTGGTTCGCCCAGTCTAAATAGCCTAACGAGCGGGCGAAGTGATTGAATTCGTGCTTGGTTTGTTCATGGTACCGTCGAACGGTTTCGAGTGGGGAAGTGGAGGGAGTGGTATCGATGGACATTGGACATTACACATCCAAATTATCAACTGACCCGGCGTTGGCCATCAGAAATTCATAACGGGCTTCCGTGCGTTTTCCCATTAGATCATGGAAGGTGCGGTCGGTGTTCAGTTCGTCCAGGAGTTCAACTTTAAGCAATCGACGCGTCCCGGGGTTCAGAGTCGTCTCTTTGAGTTGTTGTGGGAACATTTCGCCTAAACCTTTAAACCGGCTGATCATTGGTTTGGCGTTGCTCCTGGCTTCGGCCAGGATACGGTCCTTGTCTTCCTCGGTACCGGCCCATCGAATATCTTTCCCTAATTCAATCCGGTAGAGGGGCGGCTGGGCGATGTAGATATGCCCTTGCCGAATCAG
>JAZFZJ010000140.1:0-6968 GCA_036443915.1 Nitrospirales bacterium | reverse complement strand
TAGTACGAGAGGACTGAGATGGACGGACCGCTAGTGTGCCGGTTGTCGCGCCAGCGGCAGTGCCGGGTAGCTATGTCCGGTTTAGATAACCGCTGAAAGCATCTAAGCGGGAAGCTAGCCTCAAGATTAGATCACACGGAGGGTAACCTCCCTAAAGGCCACTTATAGACTATGAGTTTGATAGGCTGGGTGTGGAAGGGCTGTAAGGTCTGAAGCTAACCAGTACTAATCGGCCGTGCGACTTAACAACATTTGTTCTTGATAGACATGGTCTGACAGCTATTTAGAGTTTCTCGGTGACCATACCGGAGGGGTTCCACCCGTTCCCATTTCGAACACGGAAGTTAAGCCCTCCAGGGCCGATGATACTGCAGCCGCGAGGCTGTGGGAAAGTAGGTCGTTGCCGAGATATTTATAGAGGAAAGCCCAGGGATTGTGTGGTCTCTGGGCTTTCCTTTTATTAAAAACCGGTAAAAGAGAAAAAATGGCGATTTTTTGTAAGGAAGTTTTCCCCTAGGGAAATAAAAATCTGAGTATAATGGGTTAAAAACGAGGAAATTTATTTTGGGAAGGCCGATCTGTCATGTGCAGGTTTTGAGTACGAGATGATTGAACGAAGAACCAGCTTTATTCCTGCCAAAATCTGGCCTACATGCCTAAAATGAGACCTGGGAATCCAAAAATTTATGCCGAACATTCAGCATAGGCAGTATGGGGGCGATGAAGGGCATCATACAGGGATTCAAAGGTAGGAATGGCATCAAAAATATTTCCCCGCATCAGTTCATTCCTTACCCCACTCAAAGGACTGACGAGCACCACCGTTCCCCCATGATCATGAAAAAATTCTTGAGCGAATAACAGTAATGTAATTATTTTAGGATCTAAATAGTAAACGGGTTCCAAATTCAGAATAATATTTCGAGCTCCTTTCCCCTGAAGTTGTTCAAGGGTTTGGATAAATTGATTGGAATCCCCTTCATCAAATCGACCAAAACAATCAAGAATCGTGGCCCCATTCCGTTCCCGTTGTTCACAATACATAGTATAATCCCGCGTTTGGTTGGTGAGTAATGTCTCTCTATATTTTTTCGGATAATAATGGACAAAAATAAATAAGAATTTGCAAGAATCACAACTTTTTTTCATTTCTCAAAAAAAACACCTACATTTCCACGCCACCCAATAGGGATCAAAAAAAAGAACCCACCATAAATTGTTAAGGTTTACGGAGGATTCATTCAGTGAAAACCCCAAAATCCCAAAGCTATTTTAAGGCTGCCCAACGATTTATGCCTGGAGGAGTCAACAGTCCTGTCCGAGCGTTTCGGTCGGTTGGGGGCGATCCACTCTTTATCAAGAAGGCTAGGGGTGTGGTAATAGAGGATGTGGATGGAAACGAGTTTATCGATTTCGTCCTATCCTGGGGCCCCATGATTCTGGGACATGCTCATCCGGGAGTGTTAAAGGGCCTCATAAACGCTGCCAAAAAGGGAACCAGCTACGGAGCACCTTGTGAAGGGGAAGTGGAATTGGCTCAGCTCCTTGTGAGAATGGTCCCTTCTATACAACAAGTGCGTTTGGTGAATTCCGGAACGGAAGCGGTGATGAGCGCCATTCGTCTGGCGAGAGCGTTTACCAAGCGTGAGAGTATTCTTAAATTCGAGGGCTGCTATCATGGGCATGCCGATCATCTGTTGGTGAAGGCCGGCTCCGGAGTAGCCACCTTGGGATTGCCAGATAGTCCTGGGGTTCCTGCGTCATTCGCTCGGCACACTTTGACGGCTACGTACAACGATATTTCGGCTACGGAAAAACTTATCCACAAACATGCCAAGAATTTGGCTGCCATCATTGTAGAGCCGGTAGCAGGAAATATGGGTGTTGTTCCTCCTACAGATGAATTTTTGCCATGGCTCCGTACGATTACACAAAAATATGAAATTGTGCTGATATTCGATGAAGTCATTACTGGGTTTCGTGTACACCCTGGTGGCGCCCAAGCTCGATACAAGGTCTTTCCTGACCTCACGTGTTTAGGCAAAATTATTGGTGGGGGGTTACCCATTGGGGCCTATGGTGGACGAAAAGACATCATGCAGTTGATCGCACCTGCGGGTCCAGTCTATCAAGCAGGAACCCTCTCGGGAAATCCGGTGGCTGTGGCCGCAGGAGTAGAGACGTTACGATGTCTCAAGGCCCCTGGGGTGTATATAGAATTAGAAAAAAAATCTAAGGAATTAGCTGAAGGCCTTGGAGAGGCTGCAAAACGGGCAAAAATTTCCTATTACCAAACGAGAGTGGGTGCCATGTTAGGGGGATTTTTTACCGAAGGGCCTGTTACGGATTATGCCAGTGCCAAGAAATCTGATACGACTCGATACGCCAAATTTTTCCATAGTATGCTTCAACAAGGAATCTATCTTGCCCCTTCGCAATTCGAAGCCATGTTGCTTTCAACAGCCCATTCCAACACCCACATTAAAAAAACCATTGCTGCGGCCAACCAAGCCTTTTCGACACTACGATAATAGCTTCTTCGGGTGTACTCAACCACAAAGGTCAGCAAGCGCAACGTACGGCCTTCATGGGTCCGAGTAGCCACAACGAATAGCTCTCAGGAAAATTTGAAACCGAAAGAAGTCAAATCTGTGTTGCGGGAATGGGAAGAAGGATCTCCAGGATGCAAAGGCCGAATCTTTGGGTGGATTTTTAATGTGCTGCCTGAGCATCTCCTTGACCATAACCTGTTTGACTTTGCGGTTCTCGGTAAGAAGGAAGAGCAGCTTACAGATGGTGGTCCACATCCATCTGCACTCCCAGCACACGAATCACTTGAATCCGCGTCGGGGTAAGCCGGTAGAACACAAGATGTCGGTGGATCTGCAGTTGCCGATAACCGCGCCGTAGATCCTCACGAGACATCCCCATCTCCGGATGGTCGATCAGCTGTTCGATGCCATCAATCAGCGTGTCATAGTACTGATCGGCTTGCCGCATTCCCCACGTGCGGAAGGAATAGCCCCAAATCTCTTGTAGGTCTTGTTTTGCTCGCTGCTGCAGGTGAACAATCCGACGCGAGCGCTTCTGCACCTGGGGTTTAGAGCCCGGCATCCCGCTTGGCTGCTTGGCGGATCGCTTCGCGATTCAGTGGCCCTGAATCTCCACTTTCTTCACCCTCAATCAAAGCATTGCGCAACGCCTGCCGTTTGAGGTCCCGATACTCTTTAGCCGAGAGCATCACACCAGCAGCTTTCCCGTTACGGGTGATCGTCACGGGCTCCCCTTGTGCATGCATGAGCAGATCTCCAAATCGACTTTGGGCATCAGTTGCTGTCACAGTTTTCAAGGTTTGGTCCTCCATAGGGTTTAATAGCTATTCTATCTATTTTACCCATTTTAGAGAACTATGACTAGGCCCTGTGGAACATGGTGGGATGGATAAAACCAGTAGGAACTACGAATAGGAATTTAAGCCGGGTTTTTGACAAATAGTCTGAAAGAGACACCGGTGTGGCCAGTCTTTTGCGTTTATTCAATAAATGGGGAACAATGTGAAAATGCGAACATGAAGCAATTATGGAAGCTTAAATTTTGAATAGATGGGCAGAATGGACATGCGGTGGAAAACTTTTTCCAATTTTTCCACCATTTTAAATTACGTCTTGGCAAGACGCGACCCTAGTTCCTCGTTGCCTCAGATCCCTCCCCCCCTGCCTGATGCACTGAACCAATCAACAATTTTTGTTTCGCTAATAAGGGCTTTGGCCTTACCTCTTTTTTCCTCTACTCTCAAGGACGAATCGAACCGAGAAGTATTGCAGGGGTACTTCAGATCTGAGCAAGTTTTTGCCAATAATGGCATACAGGTGATCCGGTGAAACCATGACACAGCAGACACAGGACCCTTCGCCTCATATAGATCAGCTCGGGACAGCGTGGTATCTTGCCGGATTTGGATTCTTCCTCGAATTCCTATAGATGGCAGGGCAACCAGATTTTGACCGATGGGTCTTTCAACTTCTTGCTGGATTAGCGGGAATGGCGACTCTCCTCGGCGTGGGTCTGGTGGTCGTGGCCCCTCATGAGAAAGGGGTGTGGAAGGTGATCCCTTTTTTGGTAAACGCCTTCCTCGCGATGCTTGCAGCTTTGTTCTATATTTGGTCGACCTAGGTGGCCTTCCTCTGATACTGATACATCACCCTCTTCTCTGCTTGATCCGCTAACTCATTCGCAAACCCCGTGTCACCGCGGATTCATATAAAAAGAGGGGGTCAAAGAGGGGGTCAAATCTTTGGTTGAGAGTTTCAGGTGGAATGAGGTAGACTTTCTGGATGGCCCGACCTCTCCGCATTGAGTATCCGGGCGCGGTCTATCATGTGATGAACCGCGGCCTGGCACGGCACACCGTCTTTCGCGCTCCGACCGATTATGAGACCTTTCTGCAGGTGTTGAGTGACGCTCATGCGCTGTGGGGCATCGAGGTGTTTGCCTATTGTCTGATGGGGAATCATTATCATCTTTGCCTCCGCACCCCGACGGCCAATTTAGGCCGCGTGATGCGCCATGTGAATGGCCTCTATACGCAACGGTTTAATCGGGCGCATCGGCGCGATGGCCCGCTGTTTCGGGGACGGTATAAAGCGATTGTTGTGGAAGCGGAGGCGTATTTGCCTAGTGTGATCCGCTACATTCACCTCCATCCCGTCCAGGCCAAGCTGGTCCAGAGCCCGGAAGCCTACCGGTGGAGTAGCCATGCGCGGTATCTCACCCCCCGCTCCGCCCCTCCCTGGCTGGGCGTTCGTGAAGTGTTGAACAACATGGGGCCCCCCCGCGTCTTTCATGAGTTTGTGCTGTCGGGCAATGAGGACGCCTTGGAGGCCTTTTATGCGGCAGGCCGTCAATTGCCGGTATGAGGCACCGACGGGTTTGGGGCCTGGGTGCGGAAGAAAGTCCGGCGGCTCTCGCCTGAACATCCGCGGTATGAGCGCGTGACGGGGCGGCCGTCGGTCCGGCAGGTGCTGCAGCGAGTCGCGACGGTCTTTCAGGTCAAGAGGGCGACGTTACAGACCAGTCGGCGGGGGGAAACAAACGACGCGCGCAAAGTGGCGATGTATCTGGTGAAACGGCTCTGTGATCTGACATTGCCCGAGACGGCCCGGGCGTTTGGCGTGACCAGTTCTGGGGCCGTCGGGTGGGCCTGTGCGCAGGTGCGGGCGAAACAGGAGGCGGAGCCACCATTCAAGAGGCGCGTGGAGGCGGTCGAAGCCTTATTTAGACAACCAAAGATTTGATAATCATCTAGCAGGCTCCTCGCCTGGGCGGTACAGTTGGGAGACTGGTCAAGAATCTCTCACCCTTTCCAACCCAAGGAGGAGCCATGAAGCCATTGTACGGTGGAATTGACCTGCATGCCAACAACAGTGTGCTCGTCGTGCTGGATGACGAGGATCAGGTGGTGTATCGTAAACGGTTCCCTAATGACCTGGAGCACATTCTCATTCAACTGGCGCCCTATCGCACGCAGTTGCAAGGCCTGGTGGTGGAGTCCACCTTCAATTGGTATTGGTTGGTCGATGGCTTGATGGAAGCGGGGTACCACGTGCACTTGGCCAACACCGCGGCGATTCAACAATACACCGGCCTGAAATACACCGATGACGACACCGATGCCCGGTGGCTGGCTCATCTGTTGCGCCTCGGGGTGTTGCCCACTGGCTACATTTATCCCAAGGAAGTACGAGCGGTTCGGGATTTGCTCCGCAAGCGCAGCCAACTCGTGCACCAAAAGACCGCCAACCTCCTGAGCATTCAGCCCTTGCTGACACGGAATACGGGGCAAGTCTTCAGTGGCAATCAGATCAAACAGCTCCTGCCGGAAACCATAGGCGAGTTGGTGGCGCTGCCTGAGCATGTGGTGGCCTTGCAGGCGACCCTGGCGGTGATGCGGCATCTCGCAGAGCAAATCACGCTGATCGAACGCGCCGTCGAAAAAATAAAAAGGGGTCAAATCTTTGGTTGAGAGTTTCAGATGGAAAGAGGTAGTCTCTCCGGATGGCCCGACCGCTCCGCATTGAGTATCCGGGGGCGGTTTATCATGTGATGAACCGCGGCCTGGCAAGGCAACCCGTCTTTCGCGATCCGACTGATTATGAGACCTTTCTGCGGGTGGTGAGTGACACTCATGCGCTGTGGGGCAGCGAAGGATTAGGGGTCAGTTCACTTTCTTCATAATATATGGTCAGCCAGACTCTTTCCATGTCTCCACCCACACGGATTGAACACGCGCATGCCGTGTATCATGTGATGAATCCTGGCATGGCCCAGCCAGACGGTGTTTCCTGATGGCTGGTCCTATCACCCCTTTCTCGACTGAGTGAGGGGATGAAAAGTATTGTGAAGTAAGCGTCTTGACCATTTAACCAGAAAATCTCATGAACGTGTCTTATGAAGAATTTCAGGGGTTCCCCGCCCCACCACTCACCTTCCGCTTGGGTATCCAATACCGCCCCTAACCGTTGAGAGGCAAACGCTCTTTTCCTCTATCGCTTGAAATTCTCGAATACATCTCAACAGAATTTTGGCTCAACGCCTTCTGCAATTAACGATCAACCAACAGCAGATCTCAAGTCCACTCTCAAGCTCCAGCCGGTTTTGACCGACAAAAGAAAAGCTTGACGGAAGAGGCATAAGTCATTGGCCTAACTGAGTACAATTATCCCTAATTGCCGAGGACATCATCATGCAATCATCACTTCCACTAGAACTCGATCACCTCGAAGCCACAGGAACACTTCTTGAGAGGATTAAAACCTGCAAATCTCTCCCCGTATTGTCTCCGTTAGCCTCAAAAATTCTCAAGATGTGCCAAGATGAAGAAGCCAAAACCTCGAAACTCGCCGAATTGATTTCTCAAGATCCCGGGATGGCTTTCAAAATCTTGGTCATGGCGAATTCCAGCTATTATG
>JAZFZJ010000139.1:0-27044 GCA_036443915.1 Nitrospirales bacterium | reverse complement strand
GTTTTTCGTTGTAGGGTTTCTGAATAAATTCGCCCACCATCGGATCTTCTCCAAGAATGCCTTTCACATAGAGCTTACCGGGAAGGAACGAAAACCAAAGGTACCATTCTTTGCCCTGAGCGGCTTCCGCCAGAATTCCAGGGTTTTTCTTTAATTCCCTATCAATCATGAACCGAATTTTACAAAGCCGATGAATAGGAAACGAATACCGAGTCAAATCAAAAATAAGGGCAGCTTTATACAATTCCGAGTCTTTAAACGTGCGATAAATGCCCACCCCTTGGTGGACATCACCTTCTGGCACGACAACTCCGGCGGTTATCCACGTTTGCAGAACCCGAGCCACTTTTGCCTGACTTACGAAAAAATTTTTGGAAATTCTTCCAGAAAGGTCCTTCAGTGTCAGGCCCTGATTACTTGTAGAGGTTCGTCCCACGAAATAAGTCTAAAATACGTACTTTATACTTGTCAATAGACACAGTTTCATTTTTTTTGTTGTAGTTTTTGCTGGACTGATTGCTAGGTGATTGCTAGACGACAAGTTGGGAAATAGTGAAATGCGAAACACTGGTGCCGAAGGCGGGAATTGAACCCGCACACCCCGGAGGGCGCCAGACCCTGAATCTGGTGCGTCTGCCAGTTCCGCCACTTCGGCATTTGCGTGGGATTATGGTCTTTTACAGAAAATCGGTCAAGTCAGATGAGGTAGAAGCCCGATGCACTGGTGGCAAAGCGATATTTTCGGTTTTAATACAGCTCACTTGAAAAATTACCTCACTCGTCTATGCCTCTCTCTACAAAGGGAACGAGGGAAAATAGGGAAAAAGAATAGGTGAGTTATGCCACGCTGGTGGGCTGAATGGATGGGCTCAGAATGGTTTCTAAGAACGCCTGGGGCCAGCGGTTTGGAGAAGATCCTGTGCCTGGTTCTCCGGGATACAAATCGTTGGTGTTTCCGCTGAGAATGATGCGCTCACGGATTAGCCCTGCGGCGGCCAGCAATAATGGAGACGGTATGCGTGGGGCGTCCTCTATGATGAGAAGATCATAGGGGACTTTTCGGAAGAGGGGATCGGTAATGATACGGCCAGGTGTGGTGGCCATGATCCGTTTGTTTTGTGCAAAGGCCTGGCGATTGGTGCCTTCGCTGGCCGTGAGCATTTCACGAATTTTTTTGGTTCCCCCTAAACGTTTGATTTCTTCTTTCAACGCATCATATTCCGGTCGCATATCTTTGGGGATAGTAGCCTCAGGAATTAATTCTTTGATGCGTGCTTGTGCGACTTCTACTTCTTTCATGAGGCCCTGAATTTTTCCTTCGTAGATTACCCGGTATTCGGCCAGGGTTTTGGTGTTTTTGCCAGCCATTTGCATGCCCATCCGTTTCCAAATTGGCAGAGTCTCATAGTCGGCGAGAATGTTATCGATGCCCTTGATTTTCCCTTGCCAGTCGCTGAGCTGTGTGAGCAGCCGCCATTCCAACAGCTTCACTTCGTTGAGATCTTTTTGTTTGTCACGCTTGTAGGCCAGGATGGGGGTGAGTTCACGAAACCGGTCATATTTTTTCCGCAGGGCCACTTTGTTGGCGTTGGCCTTGGCATAAAAGTGATACATTTGCGCTTCAAATCCCAGCTCTTGGATTGGCATGCCCGCGGCTTCCGTGCGCAATGGTAATTCAAATCGACAGAGCATGCTGCGATGGGGGACGGCAGCCAGTTTCAAGGCTCTCGCCACGAACCCCGTTAATTCATCCACCGTTTCATGGTCCGGTCCGACCAGGAGCATGCGTTTATTTTTGCGAACCTGATCGATGATTAATGAGGCGAGTTTTGTCCAACGGGTTTGTCGATCGTCTCCCCAGACGGTTGTGAGAATGGTTGTGGGAATGCCGTCCCGCGTTCTTGCTGTGTCGGCCGAGGGGGCGGGGTTGAGCCAGGGCACCAACCGTTCAGCCGGACCTAGGATGAACGAATCCGGTTTGGTGGCCATATCGGATAGTCGTGCGGCACCTATCTCTAAAAATCCTGAGGTGTCGGGAATAAGTGTTCCATGGTCCAGCGTCTGCCCGAGGTAATCAAAGGTTTGAATAAGGAGGGATCCATTGAGGTATCCGAGGAGATAGCCTTCCGTGGGTTCCATGTCGTTGCCTGGTAAGAACGTCACAGGGATATCAGGCACCACCTTGGTTCCGGGCAATACGTCGCAGCTATAGAGGTGCAGGGAACCGACTGTTCGCACATGACAGGCACGGGAAATATCCAGGGGGGCATCTAACCCGTGGTCCATCGCGATCTCTCGTTCCTGGTTGAGTTGAGTGGCGGCCTGTGAGAGGAGTTGATCGAGTTTCATGAGTTTGGGGGATTCAAAGCGGCCGCTTCCAGAAGTTCTTTAAGACAGAGGGCGAGGCAGCCAAGTCCACCGGTGAGCGGGGTTCGGTCTGTCTGGCAACCTCGAGTGTTCGCACATTGAAGCAGGGAAGACAGCGTGGGATCAAGAGGCAGCGGCTCGAGCAGAAAGAGCATCAAGCCCCCCTTTTTGTCCGACGAGAGAATGGCCACTCGCTGTCGTTGGTCGTTTTCAAAAATCACGGCCTGTGGAGATGGTGCCACGAAGGGTCGCGCCACGGAGATCCCCGAGAGTGGAATCGTTTGGACAACGAGTGCGGCTGGAGGGGTGAGCGAGCGATTGCTGAATCGAAGGTTTAAGTCCGAAAAAGGTTCTCCTACTCCTTCGCCTTCCTGAGGACCTTCGCTTCCCCAGGTCTGAACAGGGGCAATCAGCAGGCTGAGGGAAAAGAGGAGAGGCATGAGTGGCGAGATAAGGTTTCGGTGGTGGAACATGGAAGGATTTTTGTGGGTTATATCTATTTTCCAAATTAACAGGCGCTACAACTTTTCATAGCAGGGCCTGTTGAAAAAGCATGCTCTCGCGAAGGCGCAGGGTCCGCCAGCGGCGTTCCCTGCCTTCGCCGGAGCGGCTTCGCGCAGGCAGGTCGGTCTTTTGTCGTGCTCACGTACTCTATCTGTACGCTCCGCGCGCCAACGGCCTGCGGCCTTGGCTGAGGAAAGGTGCGTCTTGGCGCACCTGGGCTGGGCGGGTGAGACAGCGGCCTTTTTTAACATTCCCTCGTGCTATTGGTCATCCAGGGAAAATGGCACAACCAACAGGCATTGAGAGAATTTCGAATTATTCAACAGCCTCATGGTGAATGCCAGCCCCTTGAATTTTTTGGATAAAGGAAAATTTATAGTATATATACGTAAGATAGAATATTTAGTTTTTCTTATTATCTTATCATAAGTCATTTGGTGAACGTTCGGGAAAGGATAATACAATCGTGGGGTTCCCGTTTGTCGGTTCTCATAGTCAAGACAGGGTCGGGAAAGAGGGATGAAAACGGATAAACTCGGCTATTCAATTGACTTTTTCGCTATCCAGTCTTAAGATGTCGAGCTTATTTGTTACACTCAGGAGGCCTGTCTATGAAGGTGATTTTGCAGGAAAACGTTGAAGGCTTAGGATATTTAGGTGATGTGTTAACGGTTGCCAACGGCTATGGCAGGAATTATTTACTGCCACAGAAGAAAGCCGTTCTTGCGGATGAACGGCAAGTGAAATTGTCGCAGCATGTCAAACGGCAAATCGCCCAAAAGGCCAAAAAAGAATTGGAGGGCTTGGGTGAGGTTGGGAAGAAAATGTCTACCATTTCTCTCACATTCGAAGTGAAAACGGGGAAAGATGACAAACTGTTCGGATCTGTTACTTCAAAAGATATAGCCGACCAATTGGAAGCTCAGGGGGTAACGGTGGATCGTCGAAACATTCAGTTGTCCCAACCTCTCAAAGAGCTCGGAACGTTTTCTGTTCCCATTAAGCTGCATCGGGATGTGGTGCCCGAGATCAGCGTGATGGTCGTGAAAAAAGGCGGGGAGGAACCCGTGCCTGAAGAATCGACCGGCAAAAAAGAGCCTACCGAGGAAGCGGCAGAGACCGAATAAATCATGCGTCATTCAGTCGGCACCCTCAAAGCTATTCGCGACACCGATTATGAGGTGTATGCGGCTATTCGATCCGAGGAAAAACGACAGCGGGAAAATTTGGTCCTGATCGCGTCGGAAAATTACGCGAGTCCGGCTGTTTTGGGTGCTCAAGGCTGTTTAATGACCAATAAATATGCGGAAGGCTACCCTGGCAAACGCTATTACGGCGGATGTCAGCATGTGGATACCATAGAAGAATTGGCCATTGCCAGGGCCAAAGAAGTATTTGGTTGTGAGCATGTCAATGTGCAGCCCCATTCCGGGTCTCAAGCCAATATGGCCGCGTATCTTGCCGTACTCAAGGCGGGGGATACGATTATGGGGATGGATCTTGCCCATGGGGGCCATCTCACTCATGGAAGTCGGGTCAATTTTTCAGGGAAAATTTTCCAATCCTTTTCCTATGGAGTCGACCGTGAAACCGAAGCCATCGACTATGATGTGGTTGAGCGGCAAGCCCAGGAATTTCGCCCGCGCATGTTAGTGGTGGGTGCCAGCGCCTATGCCAAAATTTTAGACTTTCCGCGCTTCCAAGCCATTGCCAAATCGGTGGGGGCGTACCTGTTAGTCGATATTGCTCATATTGCGGGATTGGTAGCGGTTGGCCTTCATCCTAGCCCGGTCCCCTATGCAGACTTTGTTACAACCACAACCCATAAGACATTGCGGGGGCCTCGATCTGGCCTCATCATGTGTAAGCAGGAACATGCCAAAGCTGTGGACAAAACTATTTTTCCTGGAATTCAGGGTGGGCCGCTCATGCATGTCATTGCGGCCAAGGCTGTGGCGTTTAAAGAAGCTCTCTTGCCTGGGTTTAAGACCTATCAGAAGCACGTCCTCGCCAATGCCAAAGTTCTAGCTGATGGCTTCATGAAGCGGGGCTATCGTGTCGTTTCGGGTGGGACCGACAATCATTTGTTTCTCTTGAATTTGACGGATAAAGGTTTGACAGGGAAAGAAGCTGAAGCCGCATTAGACGCTTCTGGGATTGTGGCCAATAAAAACGCCATCCCGTTTGATGAAAAGCCTCCCGCAATAGCTAGTGGGATCCGGATTGGGACGCCCACGGTTTCAACCCGGGGCATGCAAAAACCCGAAATGGAACAGATTGCGTCCTGGATGGATGAGGTGATGCAGCATGCCCATGAACCCTCACTTCACAAACGCATTTTGCGAGATGTCAAAAATCTGTGCGCGCGGTTTCCGATCTTTCATCCATACTAACCTTCCTCTATTCCCTTCCATTTTAAGGATTACTCACTTGTGAAATGCCCGTTCTGTGACCAGTTAGAAGATAAAGTCATTGATTCGAGAACGGCGCGGGAAGGAGAAGTCATCCGTCGTCGCCGGGAATGTCTGGGCTGTAAGCGCCGGTTTACCACCTATGAGCGAATCGAAGAAAATCTGCCAATGGTGGTCAAAAAAGACAACCGACGTGAACCGTTTGACCGGGCCAAAATTTTGGCTGGACTCAAAAAAGCCTGTGAAAAACGGCCGGTCAGTATTGGTGCGTTGGGAGCAGCCGTCGATCGAATTGAAAAACGGATTCAGGACCTTGGAGAAACCGAGGTGCCCAGCCGTACGGTTGGGGAAGAGGTCATGCGAGCCTTACAAGAACTGGATCCTGTGGCGTATGTGCGGTTTGCGTCTGTCTACCGCGAATTTAAAGATATTGACCAATTTATGGATACCATTCGAGCGTTGACGCATGACACCCGGGTCTCCTAAAACAAGTTCATTCGTCTAACTTCAGTAGAAGAACCACCCTTTCCTTCTTTCCTGAAACTTGAACGAGACAGGCTGGTTTTTCCATACGTTTCTCTCGGCCTTCTTGTTTTTGAGGGTGTGTGTCTTCATGCCAAAGTCCAAACCCAATAAACGCGCCTCACCTTCTAGTAATCGTCAGTCGCCTCAAGCAAGGCCGGGTGTGACCGCTAGCCGGGTGGCCATAATCGGAGCTGGCAATGGGGGCACCGCGCTCATGGAAATTTTTGCAGAAGATCCCTTGGTCACGGTGGTCGGGATTGCCGAGATTCGGCCAGTGACCAAAGGAGTACGTTTGGCCAAAAAACTTGGGATTCACGTCGTTCGGCGCTTTCAAGACCTCCTGAAGATGAAGGATGTGGATTTGGTCATTGACGTGACGGGCAACCCGGAGGTGGAGCAAAAACTGCAGAAGGTCCAAGCGGAACATTTGGCACTGGTGGGCGGGGAGAGTGCCAAGTTTATGTGGCAATTGATTGAAGCGCGTATCCGGGCCTCCGTTGAAATTGAACATACCCTCACCCGCTATCAATCCCTTTTCCGCTTATATGTCAAAGAAGAGGCGGAAGGAGCGGTAGATGATGAGCGCACCCGCATCGCATGCGAAATTCATGATGGATTGGTACAAACCTTGGTGGGGGTGAACCTTAAAATGCAACGGGTCCGTGAATTGGTGACTGAGGACCCACGCAAAGGGTTGACCCTACTCGATCAAACTACCGTGGAATTAAAACATGCTATTAAAGAGGCACGAGAAGTGGTGTATAATCTTCGCCCGGGTCAGTACGATCACTTGGCGTTAATTCCGGCTTTGTCCAATTATCTGACAGCGTATGAGCGGGAACACCGGATACGAACGGAATTTCAGGGGAAGGGGGATGAATCCCTCCTAGATCCCAAAGCCAAGGTCTTTGTGTTCCGCATGGTGCAGGAAGCGTTAAGTAATGTGGCCAAGCATGCGAACGCCACGAAAGTCGTCGTCAAGGTTCATCTTAACAAAGGTGTGTTGGAAGCTAGCGTATCCGATAATGGGCAGGGATTTGATGTGCCATCCGAAAGCCAGAAGTATGAACAATTGGATCATTTTGGGGTACGAAGTATGATGGAACGCGCGCGGATGTTAGGAGGAAACGTTCAGTGGGTGTCCCAACCCCGTTCGGGAACCAAGGTCGAAATTACGGTCCCGCTCATCACCAAGGAGAAAAAAGCTTATGCCCCCAAAAACTAAAGTCCTCATCGTGGATGATCACCGGGTTGTTCGGGAAGGATTGTGCGCTATTCTAGAAACTAAGGATGATATCCAGGTAGTGGGGGAATCGAAAGATGGCGCCGAGGCAGTTGAGCATGCCCGGACTCTCATGCCGGATGTCATTCTTATGGATGTGAGCATGCCTGGCATGACCGGGATTGAGGCCACACGTATTATTAAACGGGAGTTTCCTCATATCGGCGTGGTGGCTTTGACCATGTATGAAGAACAGCAATATATATTCGATCTTGTCCGAGCTGGGGCGACCGGATATCTGCTGAAAGATAGTGATTCCGCCCAAATCGTGGCAGCCATTCGAACCATTGCTAAAGGCGAATCGCTAATTCATCCCTCCGTTGCCAGTAAAATATTGGCGGAGTTTTCTTTGTTGTCGGAAGGGAAGGGAAAGAAACGGGGTATTTTGGAACACGATCTCACCGACCGTGAAGTGACGGTCTTGCAATTAGTGGCCGATGGAAAAACGAACAAGGAAGTGGCCAACGTTTTGGATCTGAGTGAAAAAACGGTCAAAAATCACGTCCGCAATATCTTTCATAAACTCCATGTCTACGATCGCACAGCGGCGGCCATCCTGGCTATTCGGAAAGGCATCATCGAACTGGAACCCCGCCAAATGTAAGGTTCGACGGAGAGTGAAAGGGGATAAAAAGGGGTCACCCCTGAAATACGTAGCCTCTAAGCCCTATTCTTGTTTCTCTATTTATTTCGAGTTAACCCCTTTCATTTCCTGAAATTCATGACGGGGGAATTGGATGAGTGTCGACATAGTCCCAAAACCTTTTCGAGAATCTTAAAAATTCCTTGTATCCCCCGTCCTGCCTATTTTTCTCTTTTCCTTCTCTTTCCTGATTTTCTATGACTAACAACATTTGGCCTTTATCTTTGAGGACATAATACAAAGTTGCCAGCATTGGTGCATTGTAAATTATAGAACCGTTTAGTCTAATGTGTTCGAGATAGGGTTCGGGTAGAGCAAAGTCCTTCATAAACGGAAACCCGTATAGTTTTACGGCCGTTGCCAATTCTTGTGCGGTTAATTCGATCGGGGTATCAACAGAAAAGGCGAAATATTTTTGTTCTTCGTCAGGCATTAAGTGCCCAAGCCAGCCGCAGATCGGTGACCGATTGCTCTCGTTCTCCATTATCTTCTTCCAGATCTGGAGATGTGGGACAAACCATACTCCGATCATAGGAGTAACATGCAAAAGATCTCGCTGCTCGCGGATAGAAGGCTTGAGATAGATCCACCCTGAAAACTCCTCAGAAAGTTGCATGGATAAGGTGGTACTGTTTCTAGCGTGCAGGCCTATATTCTGAAGTTCTTGAGAGCAAGCATCCATGACGGCGGAAAAAAAGTGTGGGGCAAATCCAAAATATGGATCTTTGCTCCTATGAATACTTTTTGGTTGAACGGCTGTCAGCCATAGTTCGACAATGAGAACGGCGCCTGGAGGAATACCATATTCTGGAAGACCGGCTTCCCCATACCCGAGGTGTGGGCTGACGCGAACTTTGCGATATCCACCCCCCTTCATTCCTCGTAGGGTGCTGTGGATAAAGGGCAGTGTTTCACGCCGACCTAATGTTGTTTTACGTTCAATAACGGTGTCTGCTCCAATTGATCGAGTAATGGGGCGTGGTCGGTAGGGGTGCAGACCTTCATCAAATTGTCGAATATTAATGGCATCAAAAGGTATTTCATCTCCACGATTCAGGAAGACCTTCCAGTGGTAGACACATTGGTCCCCATTTTGGGCTGCTAGGCCTGTTCCTTCTTGTTCCTCTATGAGTTTTATGCCTGATTTGATTTTCATGATGAAAGTTCTTAGAAATGGGCACCTCTAAAAACTGGTGTTTTTACAATTTTCGCATCCGTAAGTCATTGAAAACATTGGCACCAAAATTCAGATATTGAGGTTTTTAGAGGTGCCCAAATCTTTGAATGCCCCTTAGCGACCTTCCTGCCCAACAATCTTTTCCCTCCATACATGAATCTTTTATATATCGGTTAAATGGATTTGAGGGTTTACGTCAACGAGGTTTTGTTGTGTCTTGCTCGTGGTTTTTCATCAGTGGTACCATGACCCAAGTCTTTTATTGACAAGAAGGAGTATGTTGTTATGGCGAACGTGACTTTATTGGTGTCCAAATCTTGCTCAGCCTGCCCTTCCGCGAAAACTATGTGGAAAGGTATGCGCGTGAAATATAGTTTTAGCTACCGAGAAATTGATATCGGGTCAGAGGCGGGGCAAGAACTGGCTGAACGCCATTCCATCCGGGCCGTGCCTGCGACCATCATTAATGGAAGACTTACCTTCATCGGGGTTCCTCCACGGGAAAGTGCTGAAAAGGCCATTCAGGCTAAGGCCAAACCAAAACCCAAGAAAACGGATGATGAGTAAAGGAAATAACTGTTGGGTTGAACGAAGATGGATTCCCGCTAACCACTTGCGGTAAATGAAGGCCGCGAAAAAGGAATTTTTTGATGTACAACCAAGATGATGATGAGCCAGAATTAGATATTGAATTGCCTGTCCTTCCTAGGGTTGACTCTGGTCCTCCCCCGGATTGTCCCTTTTGTGGCGACCCTATGAAACTGATTGATGGTGCTTGGTGTTGCACCGACTGCAATGGAGAATTGATAGGACCGGAAACTGGCTAGATTGGGTGTCGGTTGGCTGTTTAGCTGACTATCCCATTGTAGGTCAAGGTCCTCATGTTTACACTTCTCAGCGGACCCTTCCATCCCAACCTTGAATCGGCGTTGGTCCAGCAGGTTCAACAGATCAAAGCCGCCGATCCTCGAGCTCCCTTAGCGATCATTGTTCCCTCAGAGTCATTGCGGCGCCGGCTTCAATGGGTGCTGTGTGCTGAGCATTTCTGCACATTATTCGACGTTCATTTCCTCACCTTCCATCAATTGGCCCTCTATTTACAGGCCGAACGTCAGGCGGTGAATCCACCAGACGATACGGTTCCTTCGTTGGCACTTGTCGGGGATTTCTTTTACGAATACCTCCTGTCGGTGCTCCTTGAACAGGGAGGGCATGACACGGGTCCGTTTGCAGAACGAAAAGGGTCTTCAGGCCTTCGCCAAGCATTATGGCGGACCATTCGAGATTTGCGAGAAGGGCAAGTCGAGCCCAACATCGCTCTTCAGGCCCTACAGGAGGGTCTGTTTGATCCAATCGTGGGAAATCGCCTGCGTGGGGTATTGAGTCTTCACGCAGCCCTGCATACATGGAGCCATCAGCTGGGTGTGGGGTTGCCTGATGACTTAGCGAATTCGGTGCTTCCATGGGTGGCAGATTCTCCGTTTATCGCACGGTTGTCGGAGGTACTGTATTACGGCTTTTACGACATCACGCAGGTGCAACTGTCTTTGTTGGAAGAGGTCGCGCGTGCTGGAACGGTTACCGTCTATTTCCCTTTAGTCGATGAGCCAGCCTATCGATTTGCTCACCGATTTATGGATCGGTATTTGTTGAAAGGCGGAGTTGTTCACCGTGCTGTTCAAGCAGAAGATGTTCCCTTGTCCATGAGGAAGACAACAGACGCCATTCCCACTGTGCACGTGGTCAATGCTTTTGGGGCACAGGGGGAGCTCATCTATACCTGCAAGGCCATACGGCATTTGGTAGAAACGACAGGCTATGCTTTTTACGACGTGGGCGTGGTCGCTCGGAATCTTGAACCGTATCTTTCGGATCTCAGGCGCATATTTGATGATCATCGAATTCCCTTTTCCACGACCGCGACAAGGCCGTTGCTGGAAGAACCCTTGGCAAAAGTTTGGTGGCAACTTGCCGGACTCAAGGAGGAACAGTTTCCTTGGTACAGTCTGCTCGATGTTGTGCTCTCTCCTTGGTATCAAGGGCTCTCTGGCAAAGGCGTTGCCTCTGACGAGTATGGGCATTTTTGGGTTCAGGCCGTTCGGCATTTACGCATTGTACGAAGTCAGGAAGATTGGGATCGTCTGATGGTGGCAGCCTTTGATCCGGAGTTGCTTCAGGAGTGGAAGCGCAAAAGCGGCTTGCCGCTGGAGGTGGCCTCAGTGGTGTTGCAAACATTGGCCAACACGGTAGCCTCTCTTATTTCGGCTTGTCAGTCTTTACCCGAATGCGGCTCCATTGGACAATTAACTCAAGCGTTTGAATCGCTGGTCAATACTCATGTGTCTTGGTTGGGTGAGTCGAAGACTGGTCACCCGGATGGACTTGATGACGAACGAAGACTCAATCTCGCGGAGGCGTTTGATCAGGCATTGACGCTCTTGAGGCAATTGGATCGTGTTGAGGTAGAGGTGACGTGGGCGCAATGGAGGGATTTATTCCAGAGAGCGCTTGGCACCATACAAATCCCTATTCCTGGGCAAACACAACTTGGTGTACAAATACTCGATGCCATGGCGGCACGGGGCCGCGCCTTCCGAACGCTATTTTTGTTGGGGATGAACGATCACGTTTTCCCACGAGTGGTTCGGGAAGATGCGTTGTTGCGTGATCGCGACCGAACAGTACTGGGGGAAAGCCTCGGTTATAAAATCGATGAAAAAATGAACGGGTTCGATGAAGAAGTACTGTTGTTTGCTTTGCTCAAGCAGTCCGCCCGCGCCCGCCTATATTTACTGTACCAACGGGCAGACCACAACGGGCGTCCGTTGTTGCCTTCTTCTCTTTTGCGTGAATACTTGATGGATGCAGGTTCTGTTTCTTCCGCAGAAACCAAGCTGCCTTTGCGTCTTGTGGAACGGCACACTGTTCCGTACTTTTCTCCGAGTGGAGAAACTGTGCAGGAAAATCGACTCCGTTCTCTTCTTCAAAAAAAGGCGATTCAACCCGATTCATCTGAGGTATCACCGTGGTGGGAAATTTTTCAGAATGGAATGGAGTCGCTTCGATACCTTGAACGGACGGCGATCAATGCAGGACCGTTTGATGGCATGATGCCTGAAAATCGCTCACATTGGCAGGAGCTTGGTGCCCGTGGTTTGTCTCCAACGGCCTTGGAAGAATATGCCCAATGTCCGATGCGGTATTGGATGAAGTATGTCCTCTCGACGAAGGATGTTCGAGAACCGATTTCGCGGGAACTCCCCAGTCGAGTGTTGGGAGAATTAGTCCATGCCCTTCTCTTACGGGTTTATCAAGGACTTGCTGAACAGGGTTGGCCACAACAGGAGGTGGATAGCACTGATATTTCTCTCCTTGTCATCTCTCTCATTGAGCAGGTGTCTCAGGAATATGCTGTTCGCTATGGAAAGGGGTATGTGGTTTTTTGGGACTGGATGATTGAACGATTATCCGGCGTGATGATAGCCATGATTGACCACGATTATAAGGAATATGTCGAGCATGGGTTTGTTCCCGTTGGGTATGAGGTGGAAGCGGAAGGCGATCTTCCAGGTTGGCCCGTGGGGAGTTCGTCTTTGGTGAAAATTCGAGGGCGATGGGACCGGGTTGATCAACGATCTCAGGGCTCTGAGAGTCGCATCGTGGACTATAAATTTTCTGCGAGCCGTCGCACACCATTAGAGCAACCGGATTTGTTAAGCGAGGCCATACAAGGGCGTCGATTACAGCCGCCCTTATACTCTCTCATGTTCCCAGTGAATGCTGTAGGAGAACGGAATAATATGGTTTCCCCCAACCCCACGATTCATTCCGTAGAGTTTCGCTATATGCGTCCAATGCAGGATGAGCCCATTGGGTTTGCATCATTTTCGGGAGCAACCTGGGAAACAGCAATGGGAGAGCCATTGTTGCGGACGCTTCATCGCTGGGTTCAAGGCATTCGAGCAGGCCAATTTTTCATGCTACCCGGGCACTACTGTCGAGATTGTCAGTGGTCCGTAGCCTGTCGGTTTCAGCATCATCCTTCGTGGGCAAGAGCCTATGGTCTTCCTCTCGCGAGAGAATTTCGACAGCTTCGAAAGCAACGGGTCATACATGAATAACCCTCTCCCATTGCCTGATGCTGAGGCACGGCGATTTGCTGAAACGACGTTTGATCGCAATGTGGTGGTCTTGGCTGGAGCAGGGACAGGCAAAACCACACTGCTGGTGAATCGACTTATTCATGCGCTCTTACGGGAACCGGACTCCTTCCGGCTGACCGAGATCGTGGCCTTGACCTTTACCAATAGGGCGGCCAACGAAATGAAATCGCGCCTCCGCGATCGGTTACATGAATTGTTGGCTGACTGTGAGGGGCAGGATCAGCCAAAGAATTCAGGAGGAGATCGTCTGGGGGAATTTCGGGAATGCTATCGTCTGTCCACGGACCACATCAAAGAAAGAGTTCAGGTTGCGCTGGGCGACATGGAAAAAGCTCAAATTGGGACTCTCCATAGTTTTGCTGCCCATGTCCTTCGGCTCTACCCACTGGAAAGTGGGGTGGACCCGCATTTCCAAGAAGATGATGGCACACAATTCTCTGAGATGTTTCAAGAGATTTGGGATGGTTGGTTAGAACAGGAATTAGGACCACAAGGGTCTGCACATACAGAATGGCGGGAAATATTACAAGAGGTCGGACTCAAGGAGATTCGCAACTTTGCGTTTTCACTATGTGGGGATTCAGTGTCTCTTCAAGAGCTTAAGGCTCAAGTGGATTCAGCGGCCCCAACACCAGCATGTGATTCCTGGGTTCACACCAAACAGCAGCAAATTGTGAATCTTTTGAAGCGGCATGCTCAACCTCATCCACGAAAAATTGAAAAAATGTTGGGAAGTGCCGCACATGTCTATGATGCGGTGGCGCGAAAGGGATGGTCAGGGGTGGCGGAACTGGTGGATAGCGAGAAGGCCTTATTAGGTTCTCCCATCGGCAAAGCACCCAAGAGTTGGGAAGAGATAGATTTTCAGGAAGCCCGACGAGCGATTCAGTCGGCCAACCGGCTGTTACAAGTGAATGAGATATGTTTGCGAAAGGTTATTCACCTTCTTGAGCCCCTCACGAAACGAATTCGTCAGGCTTTCTCGGACAAAGGGTGGATGCGGTTTGATGGGCTACTCATTCTCGTGCGGGATCTGCTACGCGATCATCCGACGGTTCGAGAGGAATTAAAAGCCAATTTTCGAGCTATCTTGGTTGATGAATTTCAGGACACCGATCCCTTGCAATATGAAATTTTACTCTATCTTGGGGAACGGCCTGGTGATCGGACCCGGTTGTGGCGGGATATACGGTTGGTTCCTGGAAAGCTCTTTGTTGTGGGGGATCCCAAGCAATCCATCTATGGGTTCCGCTTGGCCGACATCGAAGCCTTTGACCAAGTAGTACACAAACTCACCGATGAAGGGGGGATGGTCTGCACCCTCACGACGAACTTTCGCAGTGCCCAAGCTATCCTGGAAGTCGTGAATGTGGCCTTTGATCAGCTGTTTATACCTCAAGTCAATGTTCAACCACCCAATGTTCCCCTTGCGGCCGGACGGACCCGAGAGGAAGGGTGTCTGACGCCGGAGGTGGAAATTTCTGTAGTGGCAAATCTGGAAGACAGCCAAGAATGGGATGCTGAGCAGGCTGCCAGAATGGAGGCTGAATGGTTAGCCAACTGGATTCAGGACCAATTGTGTCCTGGAGCCCAGTGGGTCTTGGAAAATGGTGTCCGAAAGCCCTTGTGTCCTGGGCATATTGCGGTGTTATTCAGAAAATTCACCAATGCCCAGGTATATCTTGAAGCTATGCACAGACAGGGAGTTCCATACCTGACCGACGGAGAACGGCATTTTTACCGGCGTCAAGAAGTCATTGATATGGTGAACGTGCTGCGGGTGTTGGATGATCCTACCGATGCGATCGCGTTGATGGGGATTCTGCGGTCATCCTTGGGGGGTGTGCCGGATCATGAAATTATGGCCTTGGCGAGACTTGGGCCTCTGGATATTCGTCGGACGGAGAGGCTGAAAGAATGGGAGAGTACACGAAGTGCCGTGATAGAGACACTCTTTTCACGGCTGGCCACGTTACATGTTCAGGCGAAGCGCATTCCCCTTCACGAATTCATCGACCAGTTATTTGCCCAGCTTCCCATCGTTGAATTAGCTGCGGCTTCCAGTCATGGCGAGCAGGCCGTCGTCAATATATGGAAACTGCGTGATCTCATGAGTGTGCAGGCAGCGGTTCCTCATTTGTCGTTTTCCCGTTGGGTTGACAGGCTGGTGGATTTCTTGAGGACCCATCCCACCGAACCGGAAGCTCCTCTGGCCGAGGACACGTTGGAAGCCGTCCGCGTGATGACCATTCATAAGGCAAAAGGGCTGGAATTTCCTGTTGTGGTCTTACCTGGCCTGCATCAAAAGGCCGCTGGCCCAGTTGGGGGTTCGGCCGTCACATTTGATTGGATTAGTGGGTTGTATGGCTGCACACTCCCACCAATGTGGAATGCTAACCAAATCCCGCTATGGGAAAAACACCGGATTCGGGAGGAAGCTGAGCAACGGCGTGTTCTTTATGTGGCGATGACTCGGGCCCGAGACCGATTGGTGTTGTCTGGTGGACGGCTGAAAAACCCAAATGGAGGGAGCCATCTAGGACTTCTCCAAAACATTGTCGAGGGAGAATTAGGAAATCCTAAGCATGACACGGTTTATATTGGCTCGATCGCCATTCGGCAGAACGTGATAACCCCCAGAACTCTGAAGTCTCAGAAGGCCCTGAAGTCTGCACGTGAACGTACGGAAATTGGAGAGCATTCTGAAACGATGCCGTCTTTACTCATGAGAGACGAACGCGACGTCATATGGCAGCAGGGGCGCCATGTCTCAGCTTTTGTGACTCCGTCCTCACTTCATCAGCCGAAAGTAGGGTCAGCCGAAGGTAAGGGTCGGGTGATCTCAGGGGAGACAAGTCAACGTCTCGGGATCTTGGTGCATCAGTTGCTTGAACGGTGGGATTTCCAGTCGGCTCCTGAGAAGCTCCAGGAACATTTGGCTGGTTTTTTTCGAGAGCATCTTGTCGGTGAACCGGTTGAAAGAAAAGGTGAATTACTGGGAGAGATAGAAGTGCTCATGGATATGTTTCTCCATTCCTCCATCTATCGTGAACTTCAGCGTGCCACGGTGCTTGGTCGGGAGGTGCCATTTTCACTTCCCTGGCCAATGAAGGGGGAAAAGACGTGCTTTCCGGAAATGCGTGTCATGGAAGGAGTCATGGATGTCGTGTATGAAATTGATGGAGAGGTATGGGTTGGGGATTATAAGACCGATCAGGTGTCTTCTTCCACGGTGGAGCAGCGAGCAGAGAGGTATCGGAATCAAGCCTATCTCTACGGGGTTGCCGCTTCTCGGTGTTTGGGTCTTGAGGTGAAGGGGTGCAAACTCTTTTTTATTCGCATTGGTGAAAGTGTGACGGTACAATATGTACCCGGGAATGTCCCAAATGCCTCATACGAGGAATACACATAAACAGGAGGAATCTATGAATTACTGGTTGCGTGTGATGATGGTTGGGTGGTGTGTGGTGGTAGTTGTGAATCTGGGGTGTGCGTCAAAGAAGTCTATCCCCATCACCACTCTGGATCCTCCACCCAATGCCAATTCTGAGGTACAGGCGATGTTCATGGAGGGAAGTCGACTATTTAAGCAAGGACGGTGGGAAGCGGCACGGCAGCAATTCCAGTCGGCGGTTCAACAGCAACCCAATCTGGCAGAGGCCCATTATAATTTGGCCCTTTCCATGGATCGGATGGGGGATCAAGCCGGAGCGAAGCCGCATTTTATTGAAGCCGCCAATCTTGCACCCGGCCATAAAGTCATTTGGAATTCTCCCCCGCTTCGGCGATATGGCAATGTGCCTGATAGGCCCGCTGAGGCTGGTGTGACCCCAGCCTTACCAGGCTTTGGTGGTGGGGGAAGACCAGGAGGAGGCGGTGGGTTTTAATACTGGGTTTGGCAACTAGAAGCAAAAAGATACGCGCTCAGAGGTCTTGAATAGAGAATATTGGTGAAGTGGCTGCAATTCCGTTGGGGGGACTGTTGAATACATCACAATTTTCAGCGTGCCAATCCCATCTGACCAATTCCATGAATCCTCACAAGCAAAGGGCCTGTTCAAAAAGGCCTGCTGTCTCACCCGCCCAACCTGGCTGCGACAAGACGCATCTTTCCTCAGGCAAGGCCGCAGGGGCTTTGGCGCCCGGAGCGTACACGGAGTACGTGAGGGCGAACGGCGCGAAGAGCGCCAAGTCTGTGAGCGCGAAGCCGACAAAGGCCCGACCTGCCTGCGCGAAGCCGCTCCGGCGAAGGCAGGGAACGCCGCTGGCGGACCCTGCGCCTACGCGAGGGCATGCTTTTTCAACAGGCCCTTGGGATAAAGAGTTAAGGGGCAGGTGCGCGGGTCTTATAGCCCCGTATGATCATCAAGACACCGAGTGCGATCATCGGGATACAGAGTAATTGTCCCATGGTCACCCACTGAAAAATGAACCCTAAATGACTATCAGGTTCACGGAAGAATTCTACAAAGAAGCGGGAAATGCCATATCCGGAGATAAATGTCCAAAACATGGTCCCCGGTGGGGTTGACCATCGATTCATCACCGTCAACAAAACGAAGAGGACAACCCCTTCCAAGCCAGCCTCATACAGTTGAGAAGGGTGTCGGCATTCTGGTCCTCCTTGCGGGAAGACCATACACCATTCCACGTCAGTGGCTCGCCCGTATAACTCCCCGTTGATAAAGTTCCCCATTCGTCCGAACCCCAAGCCCAAAGGGGCGGCACCGGCAGCTAGGTCTGCAATGGGGCCGTGGGGAAGCCCTCGTTTGGTGCAAAACCACCACAGGGCGATACACACGCCTATGAGGCCACCATGGAAGGACATGCCTCCTTCCCAAACCGCTAAAATTTTTGCGGGATTCTCCAAGTAAAAAGGCAAGTTGTAAAACAATACATATCCTAAGCGGCCACCTAAAAATACTCCGAAGGCAGCATAGACAATGAGATCAGATAATTGTTGTGGAGGCAGCGATATGTGTTTTTGGGCTGATCGGGTCTTGATAAGCCAATAGGCACCCCCTAACCCGATGAGATACATCAGACCATACCACCGGAAAGCAAAGGGGCCGATCTGGAAAAAAATCGGTTCGATGTCCGGATAGGGAAGCCGGGAAAGAATGGGCAGTAAAGTTATTGGATCCATAGTAGCCGAAACGCAAAGGGTGTCTGGCTAGGGGGAAGTATCATGGGGAATATGTCATTCACCGTATGGGAAATCTTCCTATTGTCCACAAAGGCCTGTATGAAAATCCAAAGGTTCTCCATATGGGTTGGGGCTTGGAGAGGGCTGAGGTCTGCAGGAGGAGTGAGAACAGAGAATGCGCCAAGGGTTTGTGGAGCGGAATGGGGTTGCCTTACAATCTGGTAAATATTGCCATCTGTGTGATCTACCATAAATGCCGGGGAAAGAAAAGGTGGATGTATGGAAAGTGAGTTCTTTTCTCTAGGAGGGCAGTAAAGAGTATGGCGGATGCTGAATCATTGTCTCGTTCCAGTGGAGCGGAGACGATTTTAGATTGCATCAGTGATGGGGTCATTACGATTGATCTACAGAAACGGGTGACTTTTTCGAATCGCGCGATGCAAACCATGTTGGGCTATGACGTTGATGTGTCCGGAACCTTATTGGCCTGTGATGTTCTCGTCCAAAGTAATATTTGTTCGACCCAGGATTGTGTGTTGGAACGGGCTCTGCAAGGTGAACGGGTTTCAAATTTTGAAGCAGTGGTGCGCCGACGGGATGGAACTCATATTCCAGTGAGCATCAACACTGATTTTTTATTAGACAAAGAGGGAAAGTTGATTGGCTTAATCGAAGTCATCAGGGATATCTCTGTCGTTCGAGAACTGTGTGCCAAAACGGTAGAAGTTTCTGAACTGAAACACCGGTTGGAAGAGCAGGTTAAATTCGATAATATTGTGGGTCGGAGTTCTCGCATGCAGGAAATTCTGGCTAAGCTCCCCTCTATTGCCGCCTCGAAATCTTCAGTATTAATTACCGGAGAAAGTGGGACGGGAAAGGAGTTGATCGCGTATGCCTTACACGCACATAGCCCCCGTAGACAGGCTCCATTTATTGTGGTGAATTGCTCAAGCTTATCGGAAGGGATTTTAGAAAGCGAAATTTTTGGTCACACCAGAGGGGCGTTTATCCATGCCTTCGCTGATAAACCAGGACGATTTGAAATTGCCAATGGCGGGACGATCTTCTTGGATGAAATTGGGGAGATGAGTGTCACGACGCAAGTAAAAATGTTGGGAGTGCTCGAGCGAGGACGGTTTGAACGGGTGGGTTCCAATGACACACTCAGTGTGGATGTACGGGTGGTGGCCGCTACCAATCGGAATTTAGAAGAAGCGGTTCAGCAAGGTCGGTTTCGTGAAGATTTGTATTATCGGATTCGAGTCATTCCGATCGCGTTACCTCCACTTCGTGAACGAATGGAAGATATCCCTCTGCTGGTCAATCATTTCCTGGAGAAATTTAATAGGGAAATGAGAAAAAATATTGTTCGACTGTCCCCTCAATGTATGATGACCCTCACGCAATATCCGTTTCCGGGCAATATCCGTGAACTTCAAAATATGATGGAACATGCCTTTGTCTGTTGTGAGGAGGAAACCATTCAATTGGAGCATCTTCCCGCCGACTTGCAACGGTACTTTTGGGAGCATCGGGAATTGACGGATTCAGAATCCCTTGAAGCTTTCGAACGTCAAGCCATTTGCCGTGCACTCGACAAATCAGAGTGGCGCCTCAAAGAGGCCTCTCAGCATCTAGGTATTGGTCGTTCTACCCTGTGGCGAAAAATCCGGCAATTTGGAATTCAAAAAGAAGCCTAATATGTTTCATTCTGGACTCATATGTTACCATATGGTATCTTTTATTTAAAATCATCGTATATTCAAAACCTTATGGAATTATTAAAGAAAATTTTAAAAAATAGTGTTACCTTTTGAAACGTCATGGGTTGGTTCATCTTGAAAAAACCCTTTAAAAACAAGTATTTGTTTGGAAATTTATTCGGCATACAGATTGCTTTTCTTTTTCCCCCTAATGTCCCTACACAGTCATTTTTTTCTTCGATACCGTGTTTAAGGAAGGAGTGCCCATTATGGATTGCCCGCGTTGTAAAGGAATTATGATTCAAGATAAGTTTGGTGATGTCGCCGACGAAACAGGAGCCATGTACTTTTCGGGGTGGCGGTGTATTACCTGTGGTGAAATTTTAGATCCGGTTATTTTCGCTAATAGGCAGAATCATCATGAACCTCTCATAGGGCGGTCACGAAAGAAATTTGCGACGCAACTTGGCTAGGGGTTATAGCTCTTTCAAAAATAATACACCAGACACCTTTTCTAGCAAGGTGTTATATTAACTAGGGAAATAGCTCTCACAGCCACTGTTTCTTGCTCCCTTTTAATCCTGAACTATTCACAACCGGCTTTGGTGATCCCCCTCGAGACCCTTGTCTATTTAGGAAAGGTTTCGAAGTCACTTGATTGTGGGGTCATGATGGGATGGTATCGTGTGCAAGCTAAAGTGTTTGTGCTACGTCTAGTTCCTCACTGACAGGTTTCAACAAGGGGAATGTTGAAAAAAGCCGCTAGCGGCGTTCTCAACGCGTTGCCGTCCTCACGTACTGGCCCGGACGGTCCGGGCGTCAAACCGTCTGCGGTCTTGCCAGAGGATAGGCAGGTCTTGGCGTGCACGGGCTGGGCGGGTCAGACAGCGAGCCTTTTTTGAACATTCCCTCTTACTATTGAGATCAGACATTGTTTTCCAAACGTGTTCGATGTGGAGAACATTGTTACTTATTCAACGGGCCCACAAGGAGAATGTGATATGTCGTCTGACCATACCCATGAACAATCGGCGCCATCCCCAAACCAGCCTGAAGGTCATCCACTTCCTGGGGTCAAGCATATTATTGCGGTGAGCAGTGGCAAAGGCGGAGTAGGAAAATCCACTGTAACGGTGAATTTGGCTGTGGCCCTCAAGCAGGAAGGCAAATTGGTCGGCATCATGGATGCCGATATTTATGGCCCTAATATTCCCACGATGATCGGTGTGACGAAAGAAACTGGCAAGGATGGAGAGAAAATTCTGCCTGCCGAAGGTCAGGGAGTCAAGGTGATTTCCATGGGATTTTTTGTGCCGGAAGATACACCCGTGGTGTGGCGGGGGCCCATGGTCCATTCGGCGATCCAGCAATTTTTCCGTGATGTGGTGTGGGGGGAGTTGGATTATTTATTGATCGACCTGCCTCCAGGCACGGGAGATGTGCCCTTGACGCTGTCACAGTTAGTTCCCTTGACCGGGGCCATTACTGTCACGACTCCTCAAGAAGTGGCGCTACAAGATGTGCGAAAAGGCATGATGATGTTCAAAAAAGTCAATGTCCCGTTGCTTGGCGTGATTGAAAATATGAGTTATTTTGTGTGTGGCCATTGTGGAGAACGGACAGAAATTTTTTCTACCGGAGGGGGAGAGCGCGCCGCTCAAAAATTTGAGATTCCCTTTTTGGGGCGTATTCCGATTGATCCGTCCATTCGGGAAGGGGGAGATAAGGGAAATCCAATTGTGAGCCATGATCCCTCGTCGCCTCAAGCTCAGGGCTTTCTTCAGATTGCGCAAACCCTTGTGGCCAACATCGAGCAAGCTGAAAAAGGCAACGGGGACGCCCCTCCATCCATCTCCAGTTTGCTTAAAAAAATTACAGACCCCTTAAAAAAATCGTAGGGGAGGCATATTATTCAGTTTCGTTGTGGAGGACCTATGTCGGATTGGATTCGTGTCGCGAAAACAGACGAAGTCGAAGAGGGGAAAGGTATCGTGGTAGAGGTCGGTGATAAATGTTTGGCGGTGTTTAAGGTGGATGGAGGCTTCCATGTCCTCGATAACACCTGCCTCCACAGGGGCGGCCCTTTAGGCGAAGGAGATGTCGAGGGGGATACGGTGACCTGTCCTTGGCACGGCTGGGAATACAATGTCAAGACCGGCCTTTGTGTGAATAATCCTTCCAGCCATGTGAAATCCTATCCGACCGTGGTTGAGCAAGATGAAGTCAAAATAGAGGTATAGGCGGCTGGCCTGTCATGATTTTGATCCTTGGCTTGGACGTGGGAAGTGGCCACGGAAGACAGGGAGTCGACAAGAACGGAATCGTTTTCGGATGTTGGCTTTAGGAGATCAGTTTCCTCTTTTGGGCTGTTGAAAAAGTTGAAATTCTTTCCATGTCGATTGGCGTTGCCATATTCCATGGATGACCAATAGCAAGAGGGAATATTCAAAAAGGGCCGTGCAGCAAGGCCGCAGGGCTTTTGGCGCGCGGAGCGTACAGATGAGTACGTGAGCACGACAATAGACCGACCTGCCTGCGCGAAGCCGCTCCGGCAAAGGCAGGGAACGCCGCTGGCGGACCCTACGCCTTCGCGAGGGCATGCTTTTTCAACATTCCTTCCTTACACGGTAATGTGGTGTAACACCTGGCTCAACTCCGTGAGGCGAAAAGGTTTGGCCACCATGCCTTGGAATCCAAAAGTCGCATAGCGCGAGAGCACAGGATCGTTGGAGTACCCACTTGCCACAATGGCTTTTACTTGGGGATCAAACTTCCGAAGTTGTTGGATAGTATCTTTCCCTCCCAACCCTCCCGGTACGGTTAAATCCAGAATGACCGCATGGAACGGTTGGTGGGTATGGTAGGCCTCCTGATAGCGTTCTAAGGCTTCTTTCCCTTCCGATACGCATTGAACATCGTAGCCCAGATGTCGGAGCATTTCTCCTACCAAGAGCCGAATAGATTCTTCGTCGTCCATGACGAGGATCCGGCCTTCACCGGTGACGAGTGAAGGTGAACGCAGAGACATAGTGGTCTCTTTATGTATGGCTGGAAGGTAGATGGTAAAGGTGGAACCCTGGTTGAGGACTGAGGATACGGTAATGGTGCCATGATGATTTTTGATAATGGAGTAGGCCGTACTCAAACCCAGGCCGCTACCCGTGGTCTTGGTTGTAAAATATGGATCGAAAATCTTGTGAAGAAGGTGGGGAGGCACCCCACTTCCACTGTCCTCAATCGTCAGTTTGACGTAGTTTCCAGGGGAGGGAAGGGTTTTTCGCCTGGCCTGTTCCTCTGAGAAGACGACATTTTCGCCGCGGATGGTCATGGTCCCTCCATTGGGCATGGCATGTTGAGCATTGAGGGCCAGATTGTGGATGACTTGGCCAATTTGCCCTTCGTCGGCTTCCACCACCCAGATGTCCTTGGGTATGTCACACTGACAGCGGGTTGAAGATCCAGAGAAGGCAAAGATGGCCGATTCCGAGACCACGTGTTGTAAGCCCAAAGGTTTTTTAAGAGGGCTTCCACCTTTCGCAAACGTCAAGAGTTGATGGGTGAGCTTCTTGGCGCGCAGAGACGCATTCTCAGCCTCGGATAAGAAGGTGTATAAGTGATCCTGGGAGTTCACCCAAGTTTTAGTCATCGAAATGTTGCCGAGGATGCCTGTCAACAGATTATTGAAATCATGGGCAATCCCACCGGCCAGGAGACCTAAGGATTCCAATTTGCTGGCCTTGAGCAGTTCCTGATCGAGCTTGATTCGTTCGGTCATATCACGAAGAATCAAGACTGCACCCAGCAAGTTGCCGTTTGACCGGCGAAGGGGAGAGACGCTATAGACAACGGGGCGTTCTCCCTTGGTGCGATCAAATAATGGATAATGGTCAAGGGGATGGAGAGCTGTCCCATTCCGTAAAACGTGTGTGACGGGATGGTCGTCAGCTTCGTTTACACCGGCATGAAGAAATCGGACAATTTCTTCAATGGGGCGTCTGATTGCTCTGCCCTGATCCCACCCACTGAATTCCTCGGCCCTGTGGTTCATATAGGTAATTCGGCCATGAATGTCCGTGGTAAAGACGGCTTCGACAATGGAGGTGAGGGTAATGGCCATGCGCTCCCGCTCGTCTCGCAATGTTTCCTCGGTGAGGGTCAATCGTTTTTCCTGGTGGATTTGCTCGAAGGTTTGAGTCACAATGGAGGGCAGCAATTCGATGAGACTGCTGTCTTTAATGAAATAATCTCGCGCACCTCGCTTCATCATTTTCACGGCGAGACGTTCGTCCCCTTGGCCGGTTACCACGATGAACGGGAGGGTGAGCCCACGTTGATCAAGATGATTGATGAGGTCCTCGCCTGTCATATCCGTCAGCTGCAAGTCGAGGAGCAAGAGGTCGGTGTGATGATGGGTGAGCCAGGTCAAGGCTTCCTGGCCGCTGTAGGCCACAGCAGTGTGAAACCCTTCGCGGGAAAGGCACCGTTGGATTAAGGTGATGAGACCGGGGTGGTCGTCAACAATGAGGACAGTACGTGAATGCCAATTCTCTACCATGAATTCCCTCCTTCGGCGTAGCAACCAAGATATTGATCTGCGCGTGTCGAGTATTGAATCGACGGAAAAATAAAGCCGAATAATACGCAGAATTCAACCGATCTTGATGATAGAGGGATGAAGAAGGCAGAGAGATACGGAATTGGCCTGCATGAGGAAAGGCCAGGACATTCTGACGATCAATCTTGCGTTTGCGGGAACCATTCATAGCCGCACCGACCATAACCGCACCGATCCCCAAGGACTGTCAAAAGAAAGGAACGCGGAGTCTACCGAATCTCCCAAAAGACTGCAAGTGAAAAATTACGAATTTCAGTCACCCCCTTTCAAAGTCCATGCATTTCCTTGTTGCTGAGGCATTCTGTGGATAAAGGTTATCGGGAATAGTATCCCTCTGGAGTTCTTGATACCATTGGAATATCATGTCTTAATTGAGTCAATTGTGACCTAAATGTTTGTCAAACGGCTTCTGCTCTTTATCCCCTTCCTTCTCGTCCTTCTGTTGCTCCAATCCTATTTTTGGGTTCCCACCTATGAAAATCAGGCCGCAGGCAATCCCAATCGCCTCGTGACCTACATTGAAGGGTCTAGTGGGGATGCTAAAATTCTTAATCCTATTTTAAATGCCGATTCAGCCAGTTCCAGTATTGTCAGTCAGGTGTTTGAAGGACTATTGGATTTAGACGAGAATCTGGACCTACGGGGTCGGTTGGCGACGGATTGGCAGATTTCCGAACGTGCCTATCTTGCGGTGAATCCCCATCATCTCTTTCCTGATGGTCAAGAGGTCACAGGCAAACAGCTCTTTCAGAGAATTCGCGAGGCATGGGAGGAGGAGACTCTTGCGGGTTTTAAGGAGAGCGTTCAATCCATAGAATTATTACCTTCCGAAAAACGCGAAGAAACGGTCTCATTGCTGCTTACCGATGCCCAAGGAAAACCTCAGGTCCATGAGGTGCCGGTCACGATCGACATTCCAGAGCGGGTAGGGTTCACGCTTCCCCACGTCGATCAAGATTTATTCGATCGTCTGAAGCCGGTCTTGGGTGAACAGTACTTTAAACATTTCCCTTACCATAACTTGATCCATCCTCAAGAGGAGATTTCAAAGGCAATTGAAGAGGCCCTTCGAGTCAAGTTTCCGGATATCCTCCCTGTAGGCGAACATAATCCCATCATTGTGTTTCATTTGCGTCAAGGAGTGACATTTCAGGATGGCCATGAATTCGATGCCGGTGATGTGAAGTTCACCTACGAAGCCATTATGAATCCGAAAAACTTATCTCCACGGACTCCGGACTTTGAGCCAATTAAAACTGTGGAGATTGTGGATCCATATACGGTGAAAATCATTTATAAGCGGTTGTATTCCCCGGCGATCACTGCCTGGTCGATGGGCATACTTCCCGAGCATCTTCTCAATAAAGCGTCAATGACTCGTGAAAAACAAGAGCGAGGTTTATCGGAAGAAGCTCAAAAAAACTTTGGGATGCGAGATAGTCAATTCAACCGGCATCCAGTTGGCAGCGGGCGTTTTCAATTTGTGGAATGGCAGGGGGATGAATTTATTCATCTCAAACGGTTTGAGAACTATTGGGAAGGGCCAGCACAATATCAGGACTATTTCATGCGTATCGTTCCAGAACTCTTTACGCAAGAAGTGGAGTTTCGCACCGGAGCCGTGGACTTTTATGGGGCGCAACCCCATCAGGTAGACCGCTATAAAAATGATCCCACGTATCAATGGTTTTCCAGCCTGGGTTTTGCCTACACCTACATTGGCTACAACAATCGAAAGCCGTTGTTTGCTAATGTGGAAATTCGGAAAGCCTTGGGAATGGCGATCAATATCGATGAAGTCATCCAATATTTGCTGTATGGCGAGGGTGAGCGAACAACAGGTCCGTACCCTAAAAATACTGAGTGGTATGACCATTCCATTCAACCACTTCCATACGATCCTCAAGGGGCGCAAGCCATTTTTCAGAATGCCGGTTGGCAAATGAATGGAGACGGATGGCTTGAAAAGGATGGGAAAATTTTCGAGTTTAAGTTGATTACGAATAACGGAAATCCCATTCGAAAAAATCTGATGACGATCGCGCAAAATGCCTGGAAAAAAATCGGGGTAAAAGTGCATACGCAGGTCTTCGAGTGGGCTGTATTCCTGGGGGATTTCGTCAATACCGGGGATTTCGATGCGGTCGTGTTGGGATGGAGCATGGGCATTGACCCTGATCTCTATCAGATTTGGCATTCCAGCCAGTCTGGTCCTCAACAACTGAATTTTGTCGGCTACAACAGTCAACGAGCTGATGAACTCATTGTTCGCATTCGGCAAGAATATAATCGAGACCGACAACGTCAACTCACACACGAACTGCATCGGTTGATCCATGAGGACCAACCCTATACATTTCTCTATGCTCCATTGAGTACACGGGTCTTAGATAAAAAGATCGTTCTAGTCAACCAAAACCCAGATGGAACAGAGCGGTACGAAAAAATTTATCCCATTAAAAGTGGTGACCATACCTTCCTTTTTCATCAATGGCGAAAGCTGGAATT
>JAZFZJ010000138.1:0-2258 GCA_036443915.1 Nitrospirales bacterium | reverse complement strand
TCGGGATCGTCGATACCCATATCGATGGGGATTTTTCGGGTCGAGGAAGAATAGTAAAACGCGATGACCAGTCCGAGTAGGGACAGGGCCAGAATAATCGTTACCGCCATGTTGAATAGATCTCCATATATTTTTAAGAGAAAGGGCTCAAAAGGTTACATTCATAGACAAGGCTAAGGGCTCCCAACAGCATGGCAAATCCCTACATCGAACTTCCTCATGAACACAGAAAAATACTCCCTTTGACAATCACCGATAACATTTATCGATATTAGGTTAGACTCGCTGGGAGACAAAATAAGATGTGAGGGGTTGTCCTAAACTGGCCAGACAAAATAACGACACCACGTGGTTAAGGTCATATGTAGTACCGTTGCTGAAAGTACTACCCCAAATATTGCGGATGAAGAGGTCTGTATTGTACCCGTCCAAGTGAGAACATGCAAGGTAAATACCCTAATAAGCGAGGTTTTTCTGGAATATCTCCCTTACCCGGCTTCTACTGATTCAAGAGCTTTTCAATGCACCCGATCTACTTGAAATAGTCCTTTGAGTTCTTCCTCACCCAGCTCGCGCCAATGACCCGGCGGCAAAGACCCTAACTGAAGAGGCCCAATGGCCACACGAATCACTCGCAAGGTTGGATGCCCAACTTGAGCGGTCATACGACGAATCTGTCGATTCATTCCTTCCTGAATCTCCATTTGCAACCAAACAGTCGGCACAGACTTTCGAAAGCGAATGGGGACAGGTCGTGGATACACGCTGGGTTCTTCCGAAAAAAGCTCAACGCGTGCCGGACGGGTGCGTTTACCCTTCACCATCACCCCCTGACGAAGTTGTGTCAATGCCACGTCGCTGGGAACCCGCTCGATTTGCACCCAATAGGTTTTGGGAACTTTATACCTTGGGGAAGTGAGTGTCTGCGCCAGATTGCCATCAGAGGTGAGCAACAGTAAACCCTCGCTATGCATATCCAAACGACCTGCCGGATAGACGTGCGGCACGCTGACGTACGCTGCCAAGGTCGGACGATCTTCAGCATCCGTAAATTTTGACAGCACGCCATAAGGCTTATGAAAGACCAGATGCTGATGGGGGCCTCCAGATTCTTTTTTGATCCAATGAGGTGATGGCATCAGTGGTTTACAATGTTTCTCATGGCAACAGTTATCCACACAACAGGCATTTCGTTCATTTTTATTGCCCCGTCTCGAATTTTCTGTTAACTTGAGGGAGAATTGCACACCACAGCATGCACGCCAAACATTCTCAACCTTACCTGACAGGACACACTTATGGCATGGGAACCTAAAGATCCATGGGGCGGCAGCGGGCAAGATCCACTTGATGAAGTCTTGCGCAAGGCCCAAGATAAGCTCAAAAATCTCATTCCAGGACGGGGCGTTAAATCCATCATCCTTATTGTGATTGGCGTTTTGGCACTCTGGCAAACCCTCTTTATTGTCGCACCAGACGAACAAGGCTTGGTCAAACGATTCGGGAATATCGTCCGGGTAGTTGAGCCTGGCCCCCACTTTAAGATTCCTATTGCGGAAACGGTCGATACCCCAAAAGTTGAAAAACTCCACCGGGTGGAAGTCGGTTTTCGGACAGATCCTCGCGGGAGAGCCCGGTATATCCCCCGAGAAGCCCTGATGCTGACGGGAGATATGAATATTCTCTCACTCGAATTTATCGTCCAATATAAAATTAAAGACGCGAAAGATTATCTCTACAAAATCGCCGATGTGGAAAACACCATTCATAATTCCGCTGAAGCTGCCATGCGCGAAGTCATCGGCAAAAGTAAAATTGATGAGGCCTTGACCGTCGGGAAAGCTGAAATTCAACAAAACGCCCAGATCTTGCTACAGGGTATTCTCGATCAATACCAGGCTGGTGTGCAGATCGCCCAGATCCAACTCCAAGACGTCAATCCGCCCGAAGCGGTGGCCGCCGCCTTTAAAGATGTCGCCAGCGCAAAGGAAGATCGAGAAAAATTGATCAATCAGGCTCACGGCTATCGCAATGACCTCATCCCCAGGGCCAAGGGGGAAGCGGCTCAAGAAATCAATCAAGCCAAAGCCTACGCCCAATCCAGAATTAACCGATCAGAAGGGGAAGCCAGTCACTTCCTCCAAACGTTAAAAGAATACAAACAAGGGAAAGAAGTGATTAGCAAACGCGTGTATATCGAAACCATGGAAGAGGTTCTTGCCAACACTGAAAAAATCATTCTTGACACTAAAACCGCT
>JAZFZJ010000137.1:0-7577 GCA_036443915.1 Nitrospirales bacterium | reverse complement strand
CATTGAGATACTCACCTATGTTCTCCAATAAACGCAAGACCATCGATCACAGGGATGCACAGATCCCAGAACGTTGCCTTATCCATTGGAAATGCAATAAAAATATGACCTTCTGCTGAACAGGTTTCGGATTCGTGAACTAACCATTTCAACGTTTCGAGGGTTTTCCTTCTGTCCTAGCGCTTAGAATATTGGTTAGGAATCACGGAAAAATGATGAGAGTTGTGTGACCCAATTGGATACACAAAGTATATGATTGGATACGCACAAGTTTTGGACCTGTCCGTGGCGTTGTTGCATAAGCGGCCCATGATGGTGGGTCTCGATACAATTGATCGGTCTCGCGTTTTTAGGCCACTTGTAGGATGAGTTCTCTGGTAGTGTTGAAGGGTTTCTCTTTTCTAGCCCCTTTGCAAGGTGAATGTTCTGGTTTGTTTGATTTCTGCGATCGTGTCGTTTTCCGCTTGCTGTCTAGCACAGATTGGTATGTGACCAAATAGAAAATGTGGAACAGTGCTCTCCCATCCATCGCAGGAACCCAGTAGACAGCAAACCTGATGATCCGACAAGTGAATTGGTCCATCACGACGAAGACTTCATGGGTTTTAAGTCTGGGGATTCACACCGGAAAAAATCAATCCTCCAAGGACTATCTTTCAATTGGCCGCGGAAAGTCAGCCACGACGGCCCGTCGCCACACTCTGGCTGAAAGTGAGCAGGGTGGATCCAAAAAGATGGTCCACGGGCCTAGCAGGAAACGATCGAGGGGTGAGAGATTCGTGGCAAGTTTACGGGAACAGGTGGGAAGTAACACCTGTTGTTCAGCATGAAGTTCTCAGCAATCAATGCCTTCATGCCACCAGGCCTGAGGAGTTTGGTAATTTTGGTCAACAAGTAGGTAAACACCATAAAAATATTCTTCATGGCCGGAGAGGGGAAGCATTGTGGAAGAGAAGGTTGAGCCACCCGGAGGAGCGCTCTGGCACCAGTGATTAGGAATTCACCGTAGGCAGGGAAAAGGCATTTGGTTCATGATGCCTGCGACCGACTCAATGACCGCTATGAGAATCAAAAGGAATAAAAAAATAATTGGGCTTATTCACCGACGCGGACGAGCAGCCCTCGTTCTTTACATACATTGAACGTGTGATAAAACCAGGCCACGATGATGATCAAGAAAACGCAATTGAGACCAGTGGCCCATAGGACATGTGTCAGCGGCATGACTCCAGTTTCTAAGACCAATCTCATGCCCTCGAAGATATGAGCAGGTGGAACACTCCAGGCGATTGATTGCAGAATGGGTGGAAGGACGTGGATGGGATAAAACACACAGGATATAGGTTGGAACAGGAAGACCATCCCCCAAGCCAGAACTTCGGCTTGTTGACCAAAACGCATGATAATGGACGTAGTCAGAACACCAATGATCCAACCAGAAATAACCAAATTGAGAATAAAGGGAACCAATGATAGGCCCATCGCCAACATATCATAGGAATAAAAAGTCCAGGCGAAAAGTATCATCAAACTTCCTACCGCTGCGACTTTTAACACACTCATGGTCATGGTGGAGACAAGATATTCTCCTACCGTCAACGGGCTCGCAAACAAATTCATGAGGTTTCGCGCCCACATTTCTTCCAGAAAAGAGACGGCAATACCTTGCTGAGCACGAAACAAGACATCCCAGAGAATCAAGGCTCCCAAAAAAAATGTCACGGCTCCATGGAGTTGCCCCCCTTCTTCTCGAAGGTACATGGTAATGAAGCCCCAAACGACCAGATCCAAAAAAGGCCAATAAAAAATTTCCAGCAAGCGTGCAAAGCTCCGCTTGTAGAGATACATATGACGAGACAGCAACGCCAGGATTCGTCCCAGACTCATGGCCTGTCTTGTTCCCTGGCTAATTTCAGGAACACTTCTTCCAAATCACGCTGCCCGTAGCGTTGAATGATCTGAGCGGACGTCCCCTCTGCCACAATTTGTCCTCGTTGAAGAAAGATGATCCGGTTCGACATTTCTTCCATTTCCCGCATGTTGTGGGACGTATAGAGGATACTCAATCCTTCGGAACGTTGGTATTCTTTCAAAAAGCCTTTTATTTTATTCACGATATCGGGATCTAAACTCGCCGTGGGTTCATCAAGAAACAAAATCTTGGGTTGGGTCATGACCGCTTTCGCCAAGGTGAGCCGTGACATTTGGCCCGATGAGAGCTTCCGAGTGAGCTTTAAACGGAAGCTTTGCATTTCCAATTTCTTGACGACGTCATCGATTCGTCGCGGAATGTCCTTGAGTCCATACAGGCGGGCAATAACTTTGAGGTTTTCTTCAACGGTTAAGGAAAACGGCATTGAAATATAGGTGGAAGAGAAATTGACTTGACTGAGGATCTCTTCTCGATGTGTAGCCAAGTCCATCCCAAGCATGTGGATACTGCCGGACGTTGGGGTAATCAACCCCAACAACATATGAATGGTTGTCGTCTTTCCTGCCCCATTCGGACCAAGCAAACCAAGGATTTCCCCTTCTTTGATGTCGAAGGAGATATTATCAACGGCGGTAAAATCGTCAAACCGCTTGGTGAGATTTCGGACTTGAAGGATCGATTGGGCTGAGCAATTCATGGAAAGCATTAAAACAAGAATCCACCGATTTTATCTGGAAGATGACAGGTTTCACACCGCTTGCTCAGGACTTCTCCTTCATAGGTTTGTTGGCCATCGTGGCAGCGCATACAATCGGCCAGAGTGGATTTCCAGAGGACCGAATCTCGAGGAAAGGCTGGTTCATGAGGTTGGTCATCGAGCGTGACATGTCCACGGGGAATGACGATGGGATACCCTTTAATCGGGGCCCCATGTACCACGCGAGAATGGCAAGTGGTACAACCCTCGCCCTTCCCACGTTTGTCAAATGCTTTCATATGTTCCCCATGGTTCATGATCAATCCAACTTCTTTAACAGGTGAGGGTAAGTCACGACTGGAGACTTCCGTCACTCGTAAGATCGCGCGGTGGCAACTGATGCATACGGATGAAACAACGTGGGATTGCAAGTTATGGGGATCGGTTGGTGTGCCCAAAAAGGTAATGGCCACGTCTTGAAGACCAGCCAATACCTTATCGTGGAAAAATCCAGCAAGGCCAGGCCGCACATGACAGTCCACACAAGTGATATTTTGATGACTGGACCGTAGCCAGGAGTCGTAGGCAGGCTTTATCGTATGACAACTGGCGCAGAAACTTGGTTGGTCGGTGAGGGGTATCGCGGCAGCCCCTCCTAAGGCCAGCACGAGGAGCGTGACTGCCATGAGGGTTAGACCTCTACCCATGTAGTCTAAGAATCCGAATTGAGAGGAAACTGTTTAATGATCAGTTGGGCTAGCCCTTGCACGTTGTCGCGATCAAACCAAGGAGCCGTACATTCGATGGGCTTCATTGACGCCACAGCTAAGAGACCGTCCAATGAAACATTCACTTCGTCGAGTTGTTCGCGAACCACCACCACTTTAGGAAATCCTTCGCTTTTCCAGCCTTCGGCAATAATCAAATCGATGTCGCCATTGACAAATTGCCTACGCACCTCCTCGACAGGGAGTTCTTCCGGCACATCTGTAAACATGGCCAGACTGCCTTGGGAAAGGACAATCACGGTACTGGCTCCTGCACGTTTGTGCCGCCAACTGTCTTTTCCTTCGGTGTCCAAATCGAATCCGTGCCCGGCATGTTTGATCGTGGCCACTCGATAGCCCCCTTGAGTCAATTCCGGAATCAACCGTTCAATCAACGTGGTTTTGCCACTGTTTGAACGGCCCACAAAACATAAAATGGGTGGTGTTATCATTGATAATTATTTCTATAATTGAAAAATCGCATTGCTGAAAGGAATGAGTATGATTTATTTATTTTGAAAGTAGCTATGCCCCTAGACTGCCCGCTTGCGATAGGAAAATAGCCAATGGGTTAGTATGTAAAGATAAAACTATTGAATAAGCCCCTTAAAAATTTCTGGATAATAACTGGACGTTGACCAAATCACCTGGCTTTAGAGACTCGGTCTCTTCCGACACATCAATAAACCCATTAGCCTTCACCATAGAGGTAAGGATCCCGGAACCTTGCCCGCCGGTTGTTTTCACGGTTAAGACTCCATTCTCGTGACGCAAGATTCCACGTAAGAAATGCCGACGATCCTTCTGCTTCGAAAAGGTTTCTTGAAAAACGGCCTGTACCACAGGTCGCTCCCAATTTGATTGCCCACCCATTTTTAACATCGCGGGGCGAACGAGTTGATCGAAGGTGACCATAGATGAAACCGGGTTCCCCGGAAGTCCAAATGCCAGCTTCCCTTGAATTTTCCCAAAGGCAACAGGCTGTCCGGGACGAATGGCCAATTTCCAAAAATTCATGTCCGCACCAAGTTCGGCAAACACCGGTTTGGTGAAATCATAGTCTCCCATCGAAATCCCACCTGATAACACCAATACGTCACAGGTGAGACCTTGGCGAATTTTTTCTTTTAAGGAATCAGGGTTGTCTTTGGCAATACCCAGTAAGACCGGGATTCCTCCGGCCTCTTGCACCCCGGCCGCAATGCCATAACTATTAGAGTTCACAATTTTGTGTTCATCGAAGGCTTCATCCAGATCGGCCAATTCATCACCTGTGGAAAGAATGGCCACCCGAGGGCGCTGATAAACCAGCACAAAGGATTTCGCGAGAATCGCCAACATCCCGATTTCTCCAGAACGCAGTTGCGTTCCTTTAGCGATGATACATTCGCCTTCTTGGACATCTTCCCCTTTCAATCGAATGCACGCACCCTTTCCGCTTTCGGTCTTCATAATCCGAACTGAAGTGGCCGAGGGTTCGGTATATTCCACTCGCACAACGGTATCGGCTCCCTCTGGCATCGGAGCGCCTGTCATAATACGAATGGCTTCACCTGGTCCTACTGATTTCTTTGGGACGGCACCGGCTGCCACATCCTCAACAATAATTAATTCAGGAATTTTTGTGATGGCATATTCTTGCTTGATATCTTCCCACCGAACTGCAAACCCATCCATGGCTGAATTATCCCAAGGGGGATTGGATCGTGGGGCAATAATATCTTCTCCCAATACCCTTCCCAAGACATCAAGGAGGCTCACTTTTTCACAACCCAACACTTGGGTAGCCTCCAAGACCGTCTGTTGAGCTGATGCTAACAATGTTAAGTGATTCATTCGTATGGCCTATACAAGTGAAAAGGCAATTAGTCTAAACTTTTCATGTACACCAGACCGTTAGGGTTTTTTAAAAGGGGCAGGTCGAGCCGATATCTTGGCCAACGATCCTTTTTTCCTACAAAACTCATCAACTTTATTGGCAATGCCATGAATTGAATCCGCAGTGGGAAGATCGGAGTGAAAGAGCGCATAAGGTTCCCCGCGATCACATTGGAGAACCATTTCCAGATCAAATGGCACCCGACCAAGGAACGGTACATCCATATCGGCCGCAGAGGCTTCGGCTCCCCCTTTGCGGAAAAGCTCAATAGATTGATGACAATGGGGGCAATCCAAGCCGCTCATATTTTCAATGATCCCAATAATGGGAATCTCGCTATCCCGAGCAAAGGTGACCGACTTCCTGGAATCTAAGAGAGCCACCTCTTGTGGGGTGGAAACAATCACGCACCCCGTAACGTCTCCGATTAGATCAATGGTCGTGACAGATTCATTCCCCGTTCCCGGTGGCAAATCAACCAGAAGGAAATTGAGGTCTTGCCACTCGACGCCTCCTAACAGTTGATTGATAAATTCATATTTATAGGCGTCTCGCCAAATAATCGGATCATCGGAATTTTGTAGGAGAAATGACATGGAGGCGATTTTCAGATTGTAGGCTTGATGGGGAATAATTCCTCCCCCCGTACTGATCTTTAATTTTTCTCCCTCTGCTCCCACCATTTTGGGAATATTCGGGCCATGAATATCCATATCACATATTCCAACTTCATAGCCCTTCAAGGCCAAACTTATTGCCAAATTGGTGGTCATGGTACTCTTCCCCACCCCTCCTTTATTACTCATAACCAGAATTTTGTGTTCAATGCGCTCCATCCGTTTCCCCACTAACCACCGGCTATGCCCTTCCTTATCCTTTTGGCATGTTTCAGTTTCATCGCAAATGGCGCAGGCCCACATATACGTACAGACATCTCCATTTGACGATGGAGAAGGTTGAATGATTTTCAGTTCACTTCCCATGTAGCCCTCCCAATAAAGCCAGCAGAAAATTCACTTCCAACGCGTGTTAATTATCAGGGACGCCTGGTGAACATATGGCTCCCGCGTCACTAATTTTCTCAATTATGTGGTCCAATAAGGGTAACACAATATCTAAGTTTTCCTGAGCCCCTTTCACCCTTCCCGGTAAATTGATAACCAAAGTGTTCCCCTTGATGCCAGCGATTCCTCGAGAGAGCATGGCCGTGCGCACTTTTTTGAGACTTTCAGCACGCATGGCTTCCCCAATTCCAGGAATCTCTTTGTCAATCACATCCCTCGTGGCCTCGGGGGCCCAATCGGTGGGCCGTACCCCCGTCCCGCCCAGAGTCAAGACGACATGTGGCGTGGGATTCTCACAAAGGGTTGCTAATCGACGCCCAATGGCTTGCCGATCATCCGAAACTATATCATAGGATAGAATGGTCATTTGGTGGTTCGTCAAGGTACTTTCCAAGGTTTTTCGAATTTTATCCGGTTCCTGTCCTGAAAGAATTTTGTTACTGATTACCAAAACGGCCACCTGAGTCACAGGAATTCACCCTTTTCGCGCCATCACCGTGGACCGGAATCCGGCACACTGACATAATCATCATCTCCGCCAGCTCCCACACCAACAGGCCGAGGTTCCAACTGCGAACGAGTATCGGCAGAGGGGGGCGTTGACGATGCTGATGGCGCATCATCGTCCCGGGGTTTCTTCTTTCCAAATACTTGGGCACAGATAATGCCGATTTCATAGAAGAAATACATAGGAAGCGCCATAATACATTGATTAAAGGGATCTGGAGTGGGTGTGAGAATAGCCGCAAATAAAAAAGAGCCTAAGAATGCCCACTTTCGATATTGCCGCAGCAAGGGTGCATCCACCCAACCTAATTTTGCCATGAGGGTTAAGGCCAGCGGCACTTCAAAGATAAACCCAAAAACCAGCAAAAACCACAGGTTAAACCCTACGTAATTCGCAATGGAAATTTGCGCGATAAAACCGGAACTCAACCCGTACGAAATCAAAAAATGGAGCGCAAAGGGCAAGACCAGAAAGAAACAAAATAGTAAGCCCAAATAAAACGCAACCGTACTAATGGCTGTAAACGGCGCGATAAACCGGCGCTCTTGGGCATGGAGGCCAGGCACCACAAACTGCCAAACTTCCCATAGCCAATAGGGCGTGGTCAGAACCACCGCACTCAACCCTGCCACTTTCATATTTTGCCACAAGGCTTCAGCTGGCGAGAGAAAAACAAAGGGAATCTTTGGCAGATCAGAGGGTACCCATTGCCAAGAATCTAATATGAAA
>JAZFZJ010000136.1:0-3445 GCA_036443915.1 Nitrospirales bacterium | reverse complement strand
TTGGGGCTGTTGAAAAAGTCCACCAGCGGCGTTCTCGGCCCCTTGTCGTGCTCACGTACTCCGTGTACGTTCCGCGCACCAATGGTCCTGCGGCCTTGCTGAACGGGCCATTTTGAACAGTCCCTTTTCCTGCTGACACGTGAGGGATTTGGGCAGTATTCGCCAATTTGAAAAATTTTTGCATTATTCAACAGACCCTAATTGCCTCTGCTGGGACGCTCCTCCATGGGTCTAGTTCTTCCAGTAGGGGCAAAAAATCATCTGGCCTTCTTATCATTCCAACCCCGGCTTGCCCGAATAGGTTGCCCCTTCTAATAATTCATCCGCATGGCAATACTTGGCTATTTCAGATACTTCAAGGCTGGGTGAATTTTTTGACCATATGACCATCTCCATCCTTTTGACTCATATTCCCGAACATACACCCATTTTCTTTACAAAAAAGGAATTGACCGTTCAGCTGAAATGGACATATGTTGTTACACGGTTTTTTGAAAGAGCTCAAAACCGACAAGAAAGATTTTGTCACAAAGGGCGTCCCAGATTTCCGATGAAACCATTTTCTTGCCCTAAATTTGTTTTTCCCCTTTGGGTACTGGTCGTTGTCTTGTCTCCTTCAGTAAGTCAAGCCACCGATCCTGAAGCACCTCGGTTGCCACTGGCCATGGAAGTCTTTTTGAAAAAGCCGAAGGCACACCTGTATGAAATCCAGATTCATTTGACCAATATCAGCCCTGAACCTGTCACCGTCGACGTGCATGACTTGCCCTGGGTTCCTCCGAATGATTCCAAGTGGCTCTTGGCGTTTCGAATGGATGCTCAAAAAAGTCCTATGAAGCAAGGCGGTTTCCTGGGGAATTTTGGATCACGAAACGTTCGGCTCGTTCCGGGTGAATCGATTCAAGATAAGGTGGCATTAAACCCTCGGATGCCTTCTCTTTTGGAAGACATTCATCAATTTGGCGTGCAACTGCATTGGGACTGTCCCCCGCCATCCTTAAAATTTGTGTGCCAACCCGGTTCTTCTCAGACCATTACCATTCCGAAAGATGATCCTGGCCAACCGGATGTATATTCCATTGATACAAACGTGTGTCTCGAGTTGGAACACACCATTGGGCTTATCAACATTCCTCAAGACCATGAAGTGCTCTTTCTTCTCACCACTGAACCCGTGATAACAGATCTCAAAAGGGTTCACGCCCTTCTCCGCCAGGTAGATGCCTATGTTCAGCAGTGCCAACCGAGCTGGACGAATAGTTGGGCGGTGAGTTTTTTTACTGAAAAAAGGTTTGCGGGATTTATCAGTGACGTGGAGAATAAACACTATTTTGAGGAAGGCCTCTGGCAACAAGCCAATATCGGACAGTACTCCAGTCAGATTCGAACCTTATTCCGATTTCCGTGGATCAAGAAAAAAGCCGATTCCGTCTACCTTTCGGTTTACCGACCCCAACCACACGGTAATACCAAATTGCCCAGTCCTGCTGTTGCTGAGCAGGTGTTGCCGTAGAGGTCAACCAATGGGGTCACCCATTATCAGGCAACTTTACCTTCATATGGGATCAGGATATGGGCTACTGAGAAAAATGAAAAGCAAAAATATTCAGAGAGAATTTCAAACGAGGACAAGTAGTTTAGGTAAGGGCATACTCAAAAGAAACGATCCTTATGGAGTAGTTTGTCTAAAAAACCCGCTTTGCGCATAATCGAAGGGTTTTTTTCGATTCTATGTCTTTTCCCGCGACGGGTTTCAATTTCAATGGTTTGATCGTCCACCACCTCTACCACTTTCCAATATTTATCGATTCCGTAAGAATACATTTCCCCACTTTGAGAGGGATAGGTATTTTTGGCCTGAGGACTAGGACTCGTGGATGACTTCCATTTCCGAAAAATGATGAAATCACCGACCTTGAGCTTCACGCTAATTCTTCTTTTCTAAGTATTGGTTTGGGTAAGATGGCATGATGAGCTTCCGTGTATTATGACAGGAAAACCCCTTATAGGGGTGCCCCTCAGAACATCCTGGGCCATTGTAACCGGTAACCGGTTCAGGTTCTGCGTTTCAATTACCAAAGTCATAACAAGTCTGACATCCCATGGAAATAGAAAAAGTATACCCCAGGGAGCCCTTGAGGTCCATTCAGAAAAACCAAGGTACAAAAGGCATTCGACTGTTTCTTGGTGTTCAACTTGTAATTTCCCGTCGTGTGCTACGGGATGGCGAGTGCAGTTCCCCTTTTGAGAAAAGAGGTTTGGAGGATTTGGAAGATTGATCCCTCCCCTTTGTAAGAGGGCTGCTCTTTGAAAAAGGAAAACGTTCCGAAGAGGAAGCAAAGGGGTGGGGTAGAAATGCCCAAGATGTGCACCCCTTCAGGATTGTGACTCTCCATTACACATCTTGATAGATGGTTAAAAATCCACTCGGTTGAGATAGTCCGAAAATGACGTCAGTGGAATGCCATACTTACTACCGAGCGCGTGAATGTCGGCATCATATCCCACCTCATTAAACCACTTAAACATCCTCGCCATATCGTAGCCCATCGCCGCTTCAGCTTGGTCGTCTGGTAACGGCGTAAAGGCCACCGGCCGACCAAGTTTTTCCGAAAACTGCGCGGCCACCTCGCCCATGGTAAGATCATCACCTGATAAGGCACTCGTTGGCCAATACACCTCGTTACCATTCGTCAATGCTGAACAGTTTGATCTGGACCATTATTGTGGTGGGGAAAAGCTTAGATGGTTTGTTTCATACGCTGGCCCAAGAAAAACAAAAGATTCGAACAAACCCTGCTGCCCGCGTCACCGATCTGCTCAAAGAAGTGTTTGCCAAATAGAAGTCGCATTCGTCTGCCATTCGGCGAATACAAATTTGGCAGACATATTTGTGAACCTTTGGGCTACCGTGATTGTCTCGCCCTTTTTGGGACGTCAAGTTGGCGCATCGGTGGTACGTCTCGCGCCACTACAGACTAAAGGGAGTAACCTCCAAGGAAAACGCATGTATCTCACTCCCAGAAAGGTAGGGCAATTGGGTCCAACATCCCCTGGCGGTTCTTTCGTTCCTCTACATGGCGTAAAGACTTAGTTGCCCATAAAGTGGGTACTCTTTGCCCACCAGCCCTATCAAGCTCTCCTGTCCCCCCACAATTTTCTCCCTTTTGTTGGTTTTTCACTCGATCCGTTGCGGCACAAAACTTGAGAACGTTTTAACAGGCTTTTGGAATCCATGATACTGCCATGGAAAGATTGATGACGAGATGAGCAACACGTTCAGTCTGTGGGAATTTTTGAGTCGTGACGTCGCTTTCTTGGGAGGGCCGTCCAGCCCCATGCTGAGTTGGCTAGGGGTCTTTGGGATTCTGCTCTTTTTTCTGTGGCACGTCATGAAGTTAAAGAAGGAGGTCTCTTCCGTTCAACGAGGGTTTGAACGGGTGCG
>JAZFZJ010000135.1:0-10801 GCA_036443915.1 Nitrospirales bacterium | reverse complement strand
ATGGCCGCAGCCTCGAAGGGTGGCCCACCAGAATTTCTGTCCTCCCATCCCGCCAATACTACCAGGATTGCCGATTTGAAAAAATGGATGCCCGAGGCCATGGTCCTATACAAAAAATCTACCAAGGCTCCTGTGACGAATTTGCCACGAATTCACCCATCTCCTCCAGCCTCTTCTGGGCAAAAGGAGAGAGGGCGTTTTCGGTAAGGGGTCTGTTGAAAAAGCCCACCAGCTGCGTTCTCGGCCCGTCACACCCGGTGTACGCTCCGCCAAAACGGTCGCGCCCTCCCGGTGGCGGTAAACCATACTGCGGCCTTGTCTGAGGAAAGTTGAGTCTCGGCGTATCCGGGAGGGGCGGGTGAGAAACCGGGCCTTTTGGAACAGCCCCTTTGGCTCTTGAGTATTCATTGAATCATTGAGGTGGGATTAACCAATGAGAATTTTCAATTATTCAACATTTCGGTAAAGGATATTCCCGCGGTTTGGATTTTCAGTCTGCTGAATAATCATGCGTTGGCGATGAGAGGTATTTGGGTGCCTGGGGGTGATTTGTCATGGTAACCGCTCGGTTATGGTGTCTTGGGTTGATTGGCTGTTTCATCCTGAGCGGTTGTGGTCCAAGTGAGACGGTGGTCGAAGTGGCACTTCATCCCACCAAAGCGAATATTCTCTATATGGCTACGAATGATTATATCTATAAAACTCGTGATGAGGGGAAAAGTTGGCAAAACATGTCAAGGGGAATGACCCATTCGCGTGTCATTGCCTTAGCCATTGATCCGTTATTCCCCGCGAATATTTTGGCGGGGACAAAAGGCGATGCGGTGTTTAAAAGTTATGATGGTGGTCAACGATGGGTGTCGCAGCGAGCCGGGCTAGACGATGTCACCATTTCCTCGGTGGTCCACCAGTTGGTTTTTGCCCCAGGGTCGAGCCACCATATATATGCGGCTACCTCATTAGGTGTATTTGAGTCAGAAGATGGGGGAGAGACGTGGGTGAAACGAATGGAGGGGATGAAGGAGGTGCTCATGGTGGTCACGCTGGATGTGGATCCTCAGCAGCCTCAAACGCTATATGCTGGAACAAGCGGGGGGGTCTATAAATCTATAGATGGAGGACGAGGCTGGCATAAGGTCAATACGGGCCTGGTGTCTGCGGATGTGTTGAAATCATCGCGGGCTTTAGGTGTCACCCGAATAAAGGTTGATCCTCATAAGCCCGATAGGGTGTATATAGCTACGTTAAATGGGCTGTATTCTACGACCGATGGAGGGCAATCCTGGCGTCGTATTGGGGAATCGTTGCCTGATCAGATGTTAAGTGATTTACTGCTTGATCCGAACCGTGCCGAGGCGTTGTATGTGGGCCACCGGGAAGGGGTGTCCAAAAGTGAGGATGGAGGCATGACATGGGAGCTTTCCAATGAGGGATTGACGAATCTCAATATTCGAGCGCTGGCCATACGGGCCTTAGATTCGAATGTTCTCTATGTGGGAACCAATGGGAAGGGGCTTTTTCGGAGTCGAGATAGGGCTGTGTCCTGGGAGCCGGTTCCCCTAGTTATCAAGAAATCCAGTCCACCCGTATCCTGAAGGGGCCATGATTTGAAATCTCCTTCCCAAGTGATTAAGATTCACTTCACGTCTAATACCTATGTAAAACACAATCCCCTATCGATCAACTGTTAGAAAGGTAATTGCTGTGGCTTTTTGGGATTCGAAACAAGGGCGAAATCGTGCCGATGCCGTCTGTTCCTTTTGCGGGAAGGCGAAAGGTGGGGTCACCAATTTGATTCAAGCCCCAACACGGCCGATCTGTACCCAATGTCAATTGCCGGGTTCCGTTCTGATCTGCGCGGATTGTGTGCAACAATGTTCGAAATTCTTGGTTGGGAATGGATCTGAGGGCCAGCCTCCTTTGGACTTGCCCACAGGTCCCTTACCGACTCCACCAGAGATCAAAGATATTCTGGATCAATATGTCATTGGTCAACATCGTGCCAAAAAGATCCTCGCGGTTGCGGTTCACAATCATTATAAACGCGTTTTTGGTGGAAAAGATGTGCCAGATGTGGAACTCGAAAAAGGAAATGTCATGCTGATTGGGCCAACGGGAACCGGCAAAACCCTTTTGGCCAAAACATTAGCGAAAATTTTACAAGTCCCTTTCGCGATTGCGGATGCGACCACGGTGACCGAAGCCGGATACGTCGGAGAAGATGTCGAAAACGTCATTCTGAAATTGTTGCAGTCCTGTGATTTTAATATGGCTCGTGCTCAAGTTGGCATCATTTATATTGACGAAGTGGATAAAATTAGTCGAAAATCAGAAAGCGCTTCGATTACCCGGGATGTGTCGGGAGAAGGGGTGCAGCAGGCCCTCTTGAAATTGGTGGAAGGGACGGTGTGTAATGTGCCTCCGAAGGGTGGTCGAAAACATCCAGAGCAGGAATTTCTCCGGGTTGATACCAGTAATATTTTATTTATTTGTGGGGGGGCGTTTGTTGGAATAGAGGATATTATTGCTCGACGGACCAATCAGAAACGAGTGGGATTTGGAGCGAGTGCGTCTCATGGTAAGTCTGAGAATTCTGAACAATTAATGGGGAAACTTCGACCGGAGGATTTATTGAAATATGGACTGATCCCGGAATTTGTTGGACGATTTCCCATTTTGGCCTCGTTGAGTGACTTGCAGGTGAAAGACTTGGTCCGGGTTCTGCATGAACCTAAAAATGCGCTTCTTAAGCAATATCAAGCCCTGTTTCAATTAGATGATGTACAGTTAGACTTTACCCCGGAGGCCATTCAAGCGATTGCCACCCGGGCCTCCACCATGAAAACCGGTGCACGAGGCCTGCGATCCATTTTAGAGGAAGTGATGCTTGATTTGATGTATGATGTCCCGGCCCTCAAGCATATCAAACGGGTTGTTATTAACGAAGAGGTTATTAATGGGTCCGGTATGCCCCAAATGATCCCTTTATGATGGCGACCGGGGACAAGGATTGCGAAGAGTTTTTCAGTTGTTGCATTAATATTCATTCTGGCATATGCTATCTCTAAAGAAGTTCATTACGATGTCTGGGCCGCGTAATGAATGGTTCAGGTGAAGTGGCCCTTCACTGATGTTGTTTTGCTCAGGAATCCATAAGGAATCTGATTGGAAGTTAGTCCTAAGTCGCCTCCTGTCTCGCGTTCTCGGGCCGTGCCTTCCCTTCTCATCTCCTCAAACCGTGCAAAACAATATCGCATTTAGAAGGAGAAACCCCGATGGGTTCAAAGATTTACGTGGGTGGTTTACCCTATTCCACAGCTGAACAGGAATTGGCTGACCTGTTTGGAGAGCATGGGACTGTTCAATCAGCCAAAGTGATTACTGACAAGTACACGGGGCAATCGCGAGGATTTGGTTTCGTGGAAATGGGATCGGATGATGAAGCCAAAGCGGCCATTGGGGCATTGAATGGCACCGAACTTGGGGGACGAACCCTCACCGTCAATGAGGCGAAGCCTCAAGCTCCACGGACAGGATTTGGCGGTGGTCATCGTGGTGGAGGGGGTCGTTAGTCACACATTGATTGACTGAAAGATGTGGAAAAAGCAGGGGACCTGAATGGGTTCCCTGCTTTTTTTTTGACCTTGGGTAATGGGGCCGAAACATTGTAAGATGGCTTCTTGACTATTTTGTGACGTCACCCTTTTGTTGTCTCGAGTGTGGCACATCCACTTCCAGGCAGAATGGAAATTGTCATGAGTGATTCACCCTCCTCCTCAAGTCCCCCAAAATTTTCAGACCCACATGAATCTTCTCGTGATCGATCCTCGCGTGGCGCAGATTCCTCGGCTCTCGAATTAATTGACCAATGCTTAACATCTCTCCCTGAGGGGGATACGCGGATTCCGCTTCTCTATCAGCTCCGACAGCGTTTCGTAGAATTGAAGGCATCTTCCCAACAGTCCGAAGTTGAACGAACCAAAATGCAAGCTGTGATTGAGAAATTGACCGCTCCGGCCTGTCGGATTGGAACCTTGCTCGCTCAACCGGAACAGGGGATTGTGAAGATCATGGTGGGAGGTGCGGAATATTTTGCCAATATGGATCCTCGGATCGAAGGGGATACTCTAAAAATTGGGCATCAGGTCTTAGTGAATGAAGCCTACGTGGTGATCCGTTCTCTGGGGTATGATTGGAGTGGCTCCGTGGTCAAAGTTCGGGAGATCTTGGAAGACGGACGTCTTCGCATCGACCAAGAGGCCGGACGACAGGGTATTGTCATTCATCGTGCGGATAATTTAATGAATATTGACCTGAAAGTGGGCGACGAAGTTCGCCTGGATCCGACACACCGACTGGCCATTGAACGATTGGAATCCGCTACCACCAAGGCCCATCTGTTAGCGGAACTCCCGCGTGTTCGTTGGGAGGACATCGGTGGACAGGGGGAAGCGATTGGTGCCATCCGCCGGTCGATTGAATATCCGCTCCTTCATGAAGGGTTGTTTGCGCGATATCAATTCCAGCAACCAAAGGGGTTCTTGCTTTATGGTCCTCCGGGGTGCGGAAAAACACTGATTGGCCAAGCCACGGCTGCTAGCCTGGGACAACTCTTAGCGCAAAATCGCGAGTTGCCAACGCCTCCCGCGGAAGATCAGGCTAAACACGACGTTTCTCGGCTTCTGCCGATTGAGGGTGGAATTTTTCTGCATGTCAAAGGACCGGAAGTGCTGAATATGTGGGTAGGGGAATCGGAACGAATCATCCGGGATTTGTTTCTACAAGCCCGGCAACACCGACAAGCCGGAAAGTTACCATTTATTTTCATCGATGAAGCCGAATCCATTTTGGGGACGAGACGGGCGATTCGATCCTACAATATCTCCAATACGCTGGTTCCGATGTTTTGTGCCGAACTCGATGGCATTGAAAGTCTTTCCCAGGTGGTCGTGATTCTGGCTTCGAATCGCCCGGAGATGATCGATCCGGCTGTGCTTCGGTCTGGAAGAATTGATCGAAAAATTAAAGTCGGTCGACCCGGGCGGAAAGATACTAGAGAAATTTTGCGTGTCTATTTGACGGCTGACCTGCCTTACGCCTCAAAGGATGCCGCAGAAGATGGAAAAGAGGATGGGACTCCCGTGTCGCAAATCGTCGAAGGACTGGTAGAGAATTTATTTCAGCCGAGCCAGGAGAATCGAGTATTGGCCATCCGGTTGCGTAACGGACGGCGGGAAATTCTATACCGCCGGGATTTATTAAGTGGAGCGGTGTTGGCGGGAATAGTCCGGCGTGCAAAAGAACGGGCCATTGAGCGGACTATTCAAGCGGGAGATCAGGATCATTCGGGTTTGACCCTGGAGGACTTAATCATTTCCAGCAATGAAGAATTCAAGGAGAGTGAAATTTTCCCGTCAGATGATTCAGCCGAGGAGTGGTTGAAGCTCTTGGACTATCACCCGGACCAGGTGGTCGGAGTGTCCTCTTTACAACCTGGAAAGGATGGAGAAGAGCATCGGACTTCTCAAATTGTATAAGCCACCGTTGCGAGGAAGCTCGGTCAGTTGGGGTATTCTTCGTTGAAAGAGTTAAGTGTATGAACCCGGTTCGCTTATTTGGCATTGAGACCGAGTACGGTATTGCGCGGGAAGATTGCGAGACGGCCGATTCCGTGGTGGAATCCATGGAATTGGTGCGGGCCTATCTTGACGGACATTTTACCAGCCGCTGGGATTATCTGGGCGAACATCCCCATGAAGATCAACGAGGGTTTCGTGTGGCTGAGTTAGCTCAGGATAAAGAAGAAGACCTTTTCGCCGAGCAGGATGCCCATCGGCCCTTTTCCTTCCATGAAATGAAAAGTGATCTCGTATTACCCAATGGAGCGCGGTTTTATAACGACCACACGCATCCCGAATATTCCACGCCGGAATGTCGGTCTCTCCAGGATATGGTCGCGCATGACCGGGCTGGGGAGCGGATTGTTATGGCCGCGGCTCAACGTCGCAATCAACGATTGGGGGGGGCGGTCGTCCAATTATATAAAAATAACACCGATTTTCATGGGCATAGTTACGGGTGCCATGATAATTATTTGGTGTCGCGGTCGGTGGAGTTTGAGGCCCTGGTTCGCGGGTTAATGCCCTTTCTCGTGAGCCGTCAAGTTATTGCTGGCGCTGGCAAAGTCGGGCGGGAGGCTCAAGAACAGGGATGGTCGCCTGGTGGGTTTCAATTGTCTCAACGTGCGGATTTTATGGAGACCGAGTTGGGCGTCGATACCATGCACAACCGCCCCATCCTCAATACGCGCGACGAACCGCATGCGAATCGTGAACGCTATCGACGACTCCATCTTATCGTGGGCGACGCCAACATGTGTGAATATGCCACGGCCTTGAAGGTTGGAACGACACGGGTCGTGTTGGACATGATTGCCGGAGGGCTCTTGCCGCCCTGTGCATTGGACTCCCCGGTGCACGCCATTCGGGCGCTCTCTCAGGATCCTGATTTGAAAGCCGTCGTGAAGCGGCAAGCTGGCGGCACGATCTCTGGGTTGGATATTCAACGGGAGTATGTGAATCTGGCCAGAAAATTTTTCATCGAAATGGATGAAGAGACCTCCTGGATTCTTCAGGAATGGGAGAACGTGTTAGAGGTGCTCGAACGGGATCGATTACAGCTCGTTGGCAAAATTGATTGGGTGACCAAATGGTGGTTGCTGGAAACCTTTATTCAGGATGAGAAAATCAGCTGGGACGACCCTTGGCTCGCCAGTTTGGATCTGGAATATCATCATCTGGATCCCGAGCGTGGGCTATTTTTCGCGTTGGAAGCCGAAGGGCGAACGACCCGGATGTGTCAGGAACACGAGATTCAGGAGGCCATGAAACATGGGCCACTCGATACTCGTGGAGGTCTTCGGGGGTTGTGTGTGCAACGGTTTGGGGAAGACATTACGTCGATACAATGGGAAGGTGTGGATTTTCGTGGGAAAAATGGGAAACTTCATCTTGACCTGCTGGATCATCTTGAGCCGGTGTCCGTGGCCCAATGTCGATCCGTGGTAGAGCATGCCGATACCCCATTTGATATGATTGAATCCATGGCAGTCAAAAAATAGTTCATGTGGAGGATGAAATTTATGGGAAGCAAATTTGAATATGTCCAAGCCAGTGAAGGTCTTGAACGAAAAGAACGGCCAGTAGACCCACTCTCCAGGCCATCGGGACCGGGAGATCAGGATCGAGGGCCTAAACGTCCGGAAACGGATTCCCCTTCCCGTGATAATCTGATGAAGCGCATGCGTAAGGTTGATCCCAAACAGGCGGAAAAGTACCGCCAACGGACCGGGGAATAAACAGCATGGGACAACAGGGAGATTTTCTTCAGGTTCTGAGGGAAAGCGGCTATACCATAGACGATCTTCATCTGCCTTCCCCTGGGAATGGACTATCGGGAAATACTGAGGTGACAACCGGAACTACGGTATTTGCCATGAAGTACGGGGATGGTGTGCTCGTGGCGGGTGACCGGCGGGCAACGGCCGGGAATGTCGTCATGTATGACAGGACAGATAAGGTTCTGGAGTTGGATCGGTTTTCGGTGTTAGCCATTGCGGGAGTTCCTGCGACCGCGTTTGAAATGGCCAGAATCTTAGAGCATTCCTTTAAGTATTACCGGAGAAGCCAATTACAGGATTTAAGTTTTGAGGGAAAGTTGCGGGCCTTATCGACCTTATTGAAAAACAATGCGCCTGCGGCGTTGGCCGGGACGGGGACCGTGGCGCCAATTTTTGCGGGCTATGACCAACTTGAAGGATGCGGGAAGATTTTTTTCTACGATATTTTAGGGGCAGAATTTGAGGCGGTGGAATATGCCGTGTCTGGATCGGGGTCTCCCACGATTCGAGGTATTTTATTTTACATGAACCGGTGGGGGAGTGGTCCGGTGGCCGGCCTTGATGAAGAGGAAGCCCTGACATTCGTGCTCCGTCTGATGACGAGTGCTGCAGAGTTTGATTCTGCCACCGGTGGGGTTGACGCGCATGCCCAACTGTACCCCATCGTGAAACGCATTTCGGCCGAAGGGGTGAGAACCATTCCCGCCGAGCGGTTGAAAACGCTGTTTTCAGAAAAGGTCTGTTGAATAGTTCAAAGATTTTATCGTTTTACGAGTCTAGTAAGGTACCGAGATCCAACCCAGAAAAAAGAGGGAGTGTTCAAAAAGGCCCGTCCAGCAAAGCCGCAGCGGCTTGGACGAGCGGAGCGTACGGAAGAGTACGTAAGCACGGCCAAGGGGCAAGAACGCCGCTGGCGGCATTTTTCAACACTTCCAGAAAAGGTCCTCAACCATGTATGAAGAACCCTACCGGTGGATTGAAGCCGTTGCCAATCGGCGGCAGTATCTGGAGGATCAATTCACACAAGGCAATCCGTTAGTCGGAGTCTCCTTTTCACAAGGGATTCTCTTGCTGACCTTTAATCGGGGAACGGAAAAGATTTATGAAATATACGATCGCATTGCTTTAGGAGGGATGGGCCATCCAGCGGATCTGGAAAAGTTACGGTATACCTTATTAGATATGGCCCACGTCGAAGGGTTTCAACGGTCACCGGCGGATGTGACCGCTTCCCGCCTTATGAAAAACGGCCTGGCCCCTGTCATCAAACAGGCCTTTGAAGAAATTTTTAAGGCCCCGTACATTACCAAAATTTTGTTGGCAGAAGTCGGGGCCACTCAAGATCGTGACCGCCTGTTCACCATCAACTATGATGGCATGTTTGAGGAGCAGCGCGAGTTTGGGTTGCTGGCGGCCTCCTCTTCCGTTCGTGGTCTCGCTCAGGAATGGAAAACCCATGGTCCCCTCTCTTCCTTGTCCTCGGCATTGGAGGTGAGTCTCCGTCTGTGGGGGATCTCCAGTCTACTCCAAGCCTCAACTCCCTCCTCGGATAAAGAAGAGGAGGGGACAGCTCCTTCATCAACAGCTTCCGTGTCCACTATTCCCGACGATGAGGCGATTGCCTCTCGGATTCGGGAAACGCTGTCCAAAGAAACGCTGGAGTGTGTCCTACTGGATCGAGAAGCCGGAACCATGGAACTCTATCGTATGTTGGGTGCCACCGAACTTCAGTCCTTGTTGCCCAAGGCCTATCAACTTTCCACGTAATTGTTCCAACGCGATCATTTTATGAAAAATCGAATCTTCGGGATTGAGACTGAATATGGTCTTTTAATGAAAGAGACCAAGCCTGATGTTTCCCCCGCCTGGGTTGCCCACCGAATTATTGAGCATTTATTCCATGAGAAAAAACATGGAGTAATTGACCGACATTATCGTGGGTATGATGAACCTCCGGGCAATGGAGGTTTTTTGCTCAACGCGGGGCGGATGTATGTGGATATGGGCCATCTGGAATATGCCTCTCCCGAATGCCATTCTCTGTGGGATCTAGTGGCCATGGACCGCGCCGGAGATTGGTTATTGCAAGACTGCCTGGAGGACCTGGGGCTTTCTGAGTTGGTGTCGATCATCAAAAATAATATTGATCATGAAACGGACGCGACCTTTGGTTGCCATGAAAATTATCTGGTCACGCGCGACTTTCCGTTCACCTATCAAGGGTTGGGGCTGCTCATGCCGTTTCTCGTCACGCGCCAGGTCTTTACCGGAGCTGGCCGAATTGGGATGGCGCGATCCGTGGAGGGATGGATTAGCTTGGACGACATTGAAGGACGGGGAGGGGACCGATCACGGAAATCAGCTGAAGAGGCGGTGATCTATCAAATTTCTCAACGTCCGGATTACATCGTCAACGACTTTTTTGAATGGGTCCAGCACAATCGGGCCATCGTAAATACCCGGGACGAACCTTTGGCCGATCCCGAACGATTCCGCCGCTTGCATTTGCTCATGGGTGATTCCAACATGGCAGAGGAAGCCACCCTGTTAAAAATGGGCACCACGGGATTGGTGTTGCAGTTGATAGAAGAAGGCCATGCCCCGGCAGGCTTGGATTTCGATGACCCCGTCCAGACGCTGCGTGCCATCTCGCGTGATCCTCAGCGGGAGTGGATGGTTACGCTTTCAAACGGCAAGCACCTCTCAGCCCTGGATATTCAAGAACAGTTTTGGGAAGCCGCCGCCAAACGATATGCTGGGCAGGATGAGGAAATAGACTGGGTCCTGGCACATTGGGAATCTGTGGTAAAGGACTTACGAAAAGGCTATCAGTCGGTGGTCGGCCGGGTTGATTGGGCCTCCAAGCTCTGGTTGTTGGAGAATTTTCGGGAAGCCGAGAAATTGGGGTGGGATGACCCCTGGTTGAAAAGCCTGGATTTGGAATATCACAATGTGGATCCGCAGGCCGGCCTGTACCATGGCATGGTGGAAGAAGGAGACGCGCCACGCTTCACGACAAATGATTTAGTCGATTTAGCGAAAGTTCAACCACCACGAAACACCCGTGCTTTTGGGCGGTCAGAAATCATTCGTCATGTCGCCAAGCAAGGGTGGTCAGATCTTGGAGAGCAAACTGCAGTCCATCAGGATCCGCGTCGCCCACCTTATGTGATCAATTGGTCAGTCTTGCAACTCCAAGGGAGTCCGGTCTTTGTCATGGCCGATCCTTTTCGCACCTATGTGCAAGAAAGCCGAGACTATTGCGCGAAAGGGTCTTCTCGCCCCTCTCTTGAACCGCTCTCAAATTAGAAGGATAAATGAAGGGGATAGAAGGAAACGAGTGAAAGGGGCAGCTTGAAGGGTTGGGGGTTAGAAGAGGCTAACTCAATCTAAATCCCACTA
>JAZFZJ010000134.1:0-2596 GCA_036443915.1 Nitrospirales bacterium | reverse complement strand
TAGGGGCTCAACCCCGCCGCTCGCATGTGGTGAGGGGGCGAATTGCCGAGTATGCGCTGTACGTCCCTCCGACCTATACCCCTGATCATTCCTATCCATTTATTCTCTGTCTGCATGGAGCTGGGTTCACTGGATCAGCCTATTTAGATCGCTGGGTGCCGCGATTAGAGGATCGGTATATTTTGGCATGTCCGACGATCGCGATGGGGGGGTGGTGGACCCGGTATGGCGAAGAGCTGGTTTTGGCAACCATACGGAAGGTTCAATCGCAATATCACGTCGATCCGGATCGCGTCTTTCTCACAGGCATGTCCAATGGTGGCATTGGGACTTGGATTATTGGGATGCATTACGCAGATTTGTTTGCAGGGATTGCCCCGATGGCTAGTGGGATTGATGATGTGCTGTATCCTTTTCTAGAAAATTTAGCCCACACTCCGGTCTATGTTATTCACGGTGCTGAAGATCGGATCATGCCGGTGCGATTAAGTCGTGAGCTGGTAAAGGAAATGCATCGTCGCGGGATTGTCTATCAGTATCGTGAGCATTCCTGGACGCATCCGCATGCAGGAGGACATTTTTTCCCGCGACAGGAATTGCCGGCGCTTATTACCTGGTTTGACGAGCACCAACGGATACCCTTGCCTCACCGTGTCTCACTTGTCCGAGATGCCACCCATCTCATCCCGTTTAGTTGGGTACGAATAGATAGCACGGAACAGATTGCTGCCTTTTCGGAAAATCTTGTGGATGGCCGTGATGAATATATAACGGGAGGGGTGTACGCTAAAATGCAGGCAGAGTTGGTAGGGCCCAATCGAATTGCAGTCAGTACTCTGCGGGTTCGAAGGTATACCCTGTTGCTGAACCAGGACCTCGTTGACTTTTCGAAGCCGGTTGTTGTGGAAACAAATGGCACCCTCTCGTTTAAGGGTATCCTCGAGGCTCACATTGCAACACTCCTCCAAGAAGCGCGGCATCGTTCAGATACCCAGACCCTCTTTTCTGCCAAACTTACCGTTGATGTGCCTGAATTTATTCCCACGAATTAAGGACAATATTCACGAGGTTAGGTAGGATATAGCGTTCAGAAAATGGCCAATTGTCGAGACATGGACCAACGCATCATGGGCTGTCGATTTAGACCAAACATGCAGTTGGTCCTTTAACACAAGCGATGAATCCTCCTGCGCGATTTAGTGGTAAACAGGTTCTTGCTTTTGTCGGATCAGCGGTGTTGGTCACCGCTATGGTTACGGGGTGGTGGATCAATCAGTATTTGTATGCCGCAACGTTCCAGCCCACCAAGTTGAGTGTTTCAGATCAACAGGTATTGGATTCAAAAATGGCTATGTTGCATAAACAGGCTGACAGAGATGTGCTATCTGGGGATTCTTTGCAGTCTCCCCAAAACACACCACTTGAGCCTGAACCGTATACTGAACAGGAATCCGACCGAGAGATTCAATTGACCGAACGGGAATTAAATGCGCTTATTGCGAAGGATCGGGAAGTGGCTCAGTATGTGGCCGTGGATTTGGCGGACGATTTAGTCAGTGTCAAATTGCTGGTGCCGGTGGATCAAGAGGTACCAATCCTTGGTGGAAAAACGATAAAATTGAATTTCGGGGTGAAGCTTAGTTATGCCAATGGGAAGCCGATAGTGGCTATGAGGGGCATAAGTTTGGGCGGTATCCCACTTCCAAGTGCGTGGTGGGGAGATATCAAAAATACAAATTTGGTGGAAGAGTTTGGTGAAGCAGGAGGTTTTTGGGATCAATTTGCCAAAGGCGTAAAAGATATCAAAATCCGGGATGGCCAACTTCTGGTGAAATTGAAAGAGTAAAATCCTACTATTTTTAAGGGCTAATCGAATGAACCACGGACCTTCCTGCGCCTCAATGCTTGGAATGAAGGCTATGTTCAAAATTTATAAACTATAGTTATTCCAAATAATTTCCAAATTATTTTTCTCTTGACGCCACACCGTAGTCGCTGACCAAACGGTGAACGCCCGTGAAAACCCAGCCCAAGCTGAAACGCAACGTGGAGTTCCCTAAGCCCTCCCATACCCTCCTCTTGCATCTGACGGATGCCTGCCGCCCGGCCCCCTGGGTGGACGCTCTCATGAACCGGCGGGCCTTGTGTGAGGGGCGTGTTGAATATTTTCGCACGTCGCCCATAAATGCCCAAGGAAGGACCGAGATCAGCAGCTGGCGGGAATGGTCAAAAAAGTCCGTCCAGCAAGGCCGCAGCCAATTCAACGCGCGGAGCGTTCAGCGAGTACGTGAGCACGGCGAAAGGGCGAGAACGCCGCTGGCGGTTTTTTTCAACATTCCCCTAATTACGAAAGAAATTCTGAAGGGAGGAGACGTGACCCACAGGGGATCTGTGGGTCATGGATTTGTTAGGAACGATTGGAAAATGCGTGGCTTATACAACGAGCTCGGCTACGGGTTTTTTGGGGGACCGATTCGACCTTCTGCTGTGGGCACTTCTTCGTGTTGAAGAAGGGGTAGGTGTTAAGGGTGGCGGAAGGTTTTTGGAAACCAGAGGTTGGCGTTCCGCCAAAAGCGTATCTTCCACCTGTTGGAGT
>JAZFZJ010000133.1:0-5104 GCA_036443915.1 Nitrospirales bacterium | reverse complement strand
TAACCACCCGCCGCTGAATTTCGGCCTTCTCGAACGAAAACAATTCCCCATGTGTAAAGTAGTGACCGATTAACGAGCATACTTCCAATAGAGTGTAGGTGATCAGGCAAGCACAAAGTAATAAAATCGATTTTTTCATCAATGCTCTCCAGCGAATGGGGTCACACGAATGGGGTCATTGCTTGACTTGACACAATTTCTGGGCCATGGCTTGCCGCCGACTGAGCCCGTGGGTCTCGAGCGCCCGTTGAAGATAAGAGATCCGAGAGGGGGAAACCCCGAATCGCTGGGCTACCATCCCTAGCGGTTCGTTTGCGATACGTCGCAGCAGCCAGGCCGCACACTGATATGCCTCCGGGTGCGCCCGTGTGAGTAGCTCCGGTGGCTTGAGGCGATAAATAGACCCTACCCGGGCCAACACCTCCTCTCCTGTCAGACGGGTGGGCGGACCCTGCGCCTTCGCGAGGGCATGCTTTTTCAACAACCTCTGTCTAGATTTCTTAAGGAAGGCCAAAAATAAAAGAACCCCAATTAAGGGGAGGAAGATTGTTTGTCTTCTTCTTGCCCCATTTTCTGGAAGAATCCCTCAGCATCTTGGCGAATTTCCTGTTTGGATTGTTGAGGCTGGGGTTCGGGTGCCGAAGAACACCCGATGAGGATGGTTCCCGCCAGACACACCCCGGCAAGAGCCAATCTTTCAAAAAATCGTACAGGAAGATTCTTTTCAAGCATCATTCACCTCCAGATCGTTCTCAAGACATTGCAGGCATCGTTTCCGTATTACCCTACATCGGACATATATATCCTATCAAGAAACATCCCTGAAGGGTCTGCTGAATAATTTGGAATGAAGTCCAGGGTTTTCACAATTCCCAGATACTGTCAAACATCAACTGTATGGGGGAGGGTTCAAAAAGGCCCGTCCAGCAAGGCCGCAGCCGCTTTGGTGCGCGGAGCGTACGGGCGAGTACGTGAGCCAGACAAAGGGGCGAGAACGCAGCTGGCGGACTTTTTCAACGCTCCCTTGAATTGACTGAGGTAGAGGGGTTTGTTACCTTTCAGTCCAACCCTCGTTTCACTGTCCATTCTCTTAGTAAGGAGTTCTTTGTGACCACCATTGGTTCAACCCAATTGCCGGAACAACTTCGTCAAAAAGCCGATCAGCTTCGAATTCATAGCATCCGAGCCACCACACAAGCTGGTAATGGGCACCCCACCAGTTGTTGTTCCGCTGCTGATATCGTGGCAACCTTGTTCTTTTCTGTGATGCGGTTTGATCCCAAGAACCCACGCAATCCAGATAATGATCGCTTTGTGCTCTCAAAAGGACACGCCGCTCCGTTGCTCTATGCAGCCTGGGCGGAAGCCGGACTCTTTGATCCTAAACAACTCCTTGAACTTCGCACGCTCGAATCTGACCTGGAAGGGCACCCAACGCCTCGTCTTTCGTTTGTGGATATGGCCACGGGATCACTGGGGCAAGGTCTTTCGGTCGGCGTCGGCATCGCACTGAACAATAAATACCTAGACAAGACACCGGCACGAACCTATGTGGTGTTAGGTGATGGGGAATCCGTTGAAGGGTCTGTGTGGGAAGCGGCCGATGTGGCTCGGCATTCCAAATTAGATAATCTCTGCGCCATTATTGACATTAACCGGCTCGGACAATCAGATCCCACCATGCTGGAACATAACATCACCGCCTACCAAGCACGCTGGGAAGGATTCGGGTGGCAGACGCTCTGTGTGGATGGGCACAATCACGCAGAATTGCTTCAGGCCTTTGCGGAGGCCGCTCAGACCACACAGAAACCTACGATGATTCTTGCCAAAACCTTCAAAGGGAAAGGTATCCCTTTCGCGGAAGATCATCCTGGCTGGCATGGCAAACCGCTCAACCAACAACAAGCCGAAGAAGCCATCACACTGTTGAGTCAATCCCTCTCTTCTCCACCTCCCAGGTTTACTATTACCCCACCCACCACCATCCAACGCTCTGCCATTCCCGTTAAACCCCTTCCTGCACCTCCCTATCAACCAACGGATTCCGTGGCCACACGGCAAGCCTTTGGAGACGCCTTAGCCGAATTGGGGGCGATCAACCCGTTAGTCGTGGGTTTGGATGCGGACGTCAAAAATTCGACTTTTACAGACAAATTCGGAAAACGCTTCCCCGATCGATTCTTTGAGAACTTTATTGCGGAGCAAAACATGGTCGGCACAGCAGCGGGCCTCGCCGCATGTGGGAAAATTCCTTTTGCGGCCACCTTCGCGTGTTTTTTAACCCGAGCCTACGACTTCATCCGCATGGCCGCCATCAGCCAATCCAATATTAAATTGATGGGCTCCCATGTCGGCGTGAGCATTGGGGAAGATGGTCCCTCACAAATGGGCTTGGAAGATTTGGCTATGATGTGCGCCCAGCCAGGAATGGTGGTGTTATATCCTTCCGATGCCATCTGCGCCTATAAACTCGTTGAAACCATGGCCAATCACAAGGGGATGGTCTATATGCGGACAGGCCGTCCCAAAACTCCCATTCTCTACTCTGCTGATGAGACCTTCACGTTTGGCGGCTCCAAAGTCCTCCGTCAGAGCGATCAAGACCGGTTAACGATTGTGGCAGCCGGCGTGACCGTGTTTGAAGCCCTCAAAGCCTATGATGAATTGCAGAAGGCCGAAATACCCGTTCGGGTCATTGATCTTTACAGTGTCGCTCCCATCGATGTGACAACCCTTCAACAAGCGGCAAAGGCCACGAATCATCAATTTCTCACGGTGGAAGATCATTACCTCCACGGTGGGCTTGGAGATGCCGTACTGAGTGCCTTGGCTGGAGAGGGCGTCCGCGTCCATAAAATGGGTATTCAGCACATTCCCCACAGCGGCAAACCGGCACAATTGCTGGATCATTATGGCATTAGTACCAGATCCATCGTCGAAAAAATTAAACAATTGGTTTAAGTATGATAACCAATGGCCCCCTCCTCCAACATTGACTCCCTTGCTCTGTTTGCCTGCCTTTCCGAGTCTGATCGTCAGGAACTCGCAAAACACGCGATAGAAATTCCTATCCAAAAGGGACAATTTATTTTTCGAGAAGGCGATCCGGCGGAATGGTTTCATTTCGTCAAACAGGGGAATGTGAAATGCGTGAAAACTTCTCCAGAAGGCCGAGAAGTCACCCTCAAAATCCTCATGCCGGGAGATCTCTTTTGTTGTGAGGCGTCGGCCTTAGCTGGTGAATCACACCCGGGATGCGCCCAGGCTATGGGAGAGGGCATCGTTGTCAAGATTCACCGGAAGGTGATGCTGGATGTGATCCAACGGAATCCTGAAGCCGCCGTGAACATCATCAACTATTTAAGCCTTCGGCTCCGCGAGTCACAAGACAATGCCAAAGCCTTCGCGCTACACCGGGCTGAACAACGAATCGCTTCGATTCTGGTTAATCTGGCCCAGCGATCGGGCATTCACGAAACCAACGGCATCCGCATTTCCGTGCGGCTCACCCACCAAGATTTGGCGGATATGGCTGGACTCACTAAAGAAACCACCAGCCGCATATTAAGTCGCTTCAAAAAAGATCAACTCATTGCCGGTCATGGGAAACAACTCCTAATTCTCAATCTCCCACGCCTCCAAGAAATGGCCCCTCACGCCATCCCCTAACCACGCCTCACCTCATCCAAACCCCCTTTTCCTCCCTTCCTTTCACACGACAATCTCCTCATCTTTTTTCCATTTAATGATCTATATCATTGTTTCTTCATAGCATTTCCCTATGATATTGCCTAAGCAGGCACGTTGCATTTTTTAACAGCACACATACGGAGAAGGAGAAAGCCATTCATGGTAACCAACATCGAATTCAGGGGAACAATCGTCGCGAGCTTGTTCATAGCCCTAACTTTCACTGGGCTTTCCTCTGATACATGGGCTACGGACATGCCAACGGTTCAAGCGACACTCACAACATTGCCGCAAGTCCCTGCCCCTATTACCAGAAAACAGGCTGCGAAAGTGGTAGTCAATGTTGAGGCCAAAGAATATGTGGGAGCTTTAGCCGATGGCGTGCAATATAAATTTTGGAGTTTTAACGGGACGGTGCCCGGCCCCATGATTCGCGTCCGCGTCGGCGATACCGTCGAACTTCATTTGAAGAATCCTGCAGAGAACAAATTCCCGCACAACATGGATTTACATGCCGTGAATGGTCCTGGAGGGGGTGCCGGTGCAAATTTAACGGCCCCTGGGCAAGAGGGGGTCTTTTCCTTTCAGGCGTTAACCCCCGGCTTGTTTATCTACCATTGTGCCTCACCAGTGCCCAGCATCCCCGCGCACATCGCCAATGGCATGTATGGGATGATTCTTGTCGATTCCACGGAAGGCTTACCAGCGGTGGATCATGAATATGCCATTGTAGAAAGCGAATTCTATACGATGCCCAGCGCTGAAAAGGGTATTATGGAACTATCCATGGAAAAAGGCTTGGCGGAACGTCCGGACCATGTGGTGTTTAATGGCAAAGCCGGCGCGTTAATGGGAGAAGGACTTCAAGCCAAAGCTGGAGAAACGGTGAGACTGTTTGTGGGCAATATCGGACCAAATGGTATATCCTCATTTCACATCATCGGGGAAATTTTTGACAAAGTGTATATGGAGGGTGCGATTGGCGGTACCGTGAATAAAAACGTGCAAACGACACTCATCCCTTCAGCCGGTGCGGCAATTGTGGAATTCAAAGTCGATGTGCCCGGAGCCTATCTGATAGTCGACCATAGTATTTTCCGGGTGGAAAAAGGGGCATTAGGCATTCTTTCTGTATCGGGAGAAGACAATCCCGCGATTTTCAATTCCATGAATCCCACATTTTAAGATCTCTTGATCAAACAAGACGGGCGGGGAGGCAAGAAAGTCACCCCGCCTGTCTAAAACTCTTCTCATCAGATTTTTCTGCTCACCACAAACGAGTCTTCACCCAGGATTAGGCGCCATAAACACCAGCACTCGGAGTCGCTGTCCAGTATGATTGACGACACCATGCTCCTCTCCCGCAGGAGCCATGGTTCCCTGCCCTTCTTCTAAAATCTGACTTTCAGCC